>CALNFG010000031.1 GCA_939792625.1 uncultured Prevotella sp. | reverse complement strand
ACGACCCCCTGATTAACAGTCAGGTGCTCTAACCAACTGAGCTATTGAAGCAGTGTAGCATTGTTTCTCAAATGCGATGCAAAGGTAAGATGTTTTTTTGAAACTTCCAAACTTTTTTGCCAAAAAATGGAATTTTCGAATAAAATTCGATAATTTTTTTCTCGAAGACGGCGTTTTACGCGCTTAAACATATATCTTTGCAGATAAATAAGGGGTGTTGCCGGTGAGACATGACATTGCCTGACACACATTATTTAATAATTAACGCGAAAGATGAAGATAAGGATTTTGCAGCTGTTCGTGCTGCTTTTGCTGCTCCCGGCGGCCGCAACGGGCCAGGAGAACAAGGACCACAACTTTGACGTGGCCAAGAACATGCAGTTGTTCAATGAAATTTACGGTTATCTTGACCTTATGTATGTCGACACGCTAAATGCCGACGAGGTGATGGGTACGGCCATCAACTCTATGCTGAGGTCGCTTGACCCATACACCGTTTACTATCCCGAGGACAAGGTGAAGGAGTTGCGCACGATGATGACCGGCCGTTATGTGGGCATCGGGGCTGTAATACGCCAGAACATGAAGCTTAGGCGAGTGGTGATAGACGAGCCGTATGCGGGCAATCCGGCTGCAGAGGTGGGCCTGAAGAAAGGCGACATCATACTGAGCATTGACGATTCTACGATGACCGACAAGGACGTGTCGTATGTCAGTTCGAGGCTGCGCGGCGATGCCGGCACTACGTTCGTGCTGAAGATAAAGCGCCCGTCTACCGGCAAGGTGATGGATTTCAAGATTACGCGGCGCTCCGTGGCCATGCCGACCATTCCGTTTTACGGTCTTGGCAAAGACGGCATCGGTTATCTTAGTCTGAGCAGTTTCACCGAGGGATGTTCCGACGATGTGCGCCGGGCTTTTGTCGAGATGAAGCACAAGGGCATGAAGGGATTCATACTCGACCTGCGTGGCAACGGCGGCGGCTCGCTTTCTGAGGCTGTGAACATCGTCAACATGTTTGTGCCGAAAGGCCTTACGCTTGTCAAGACTCGTGGAAAGCTGAAGCGTGCCAACAACGAATATGTCACCGCGGAGGAACCTGTCGACTCGGTTATGCCGGTCGTGGTGCTGGTCAACGGCGAGTCGGCCAGCGCCAGCGAGATAACCTGCGGCAGTCTGCAGGACCTCGACCGCGCAGTGATACTCGGCACGCGCACTTACGGCAAGGGTCTTGTGCAGCTGCCGGTAGACCTTTCTTATAACAGCCAGCTCAAGCTCACCACCGGCAAATACTACATTCCGAGCGGCCGCTGCATACAGGCCATCAATTACCGTCACGCCCGCGGCGGATACACCGAGCATATACCCGACAGTCTGACCAAAGTGTTTCATACGGCGGGCGGCCGCGAAGTGCGCGACGGCGGCGGCATAAAGCCCGACCTCGTTGTGCGTCCCGACTCTCTGCCGAACATCGCTTATTATCTGACGGTTACGGGATTAGACTCCACCGAAGTGCTGCTTGACTACGAGATTGACTACATCGCGTCCCATCCCACAATCGCCCCGGCTGCCGACTTCATGATTTCAGATGCCGACTATGAGGACTTCAAGCAGCGCGTGATAGCCGGCGGTTTCACTTACGACCCCGAGAGCGAGCGCGCCCTGAAGCAGTTGAAAAAGATTGTGAAGTTTGAGGGCTATTACGACGATGCCAAGACCGAGTTTGACAACCTTGAGAAGAAACTCAAGCATGATATCGCCCGCGACCTCGACATGCACCGTGACGTACTCAAGCAGATAATTTCGAGCGACATCGTGGCTGCATATTACTTTCAGGCAGGCGCCGTGGAGAACAGTCTGAGGTCAGACAAGCAGGTGGGAGAGGCCGTGAAACTGTTGAAGGACAGAGCCAGATACGACTCCATTCTCAACGGCACTTACCGTCAGGACACAGCGCAGCAGGGCGATGACGATGAGACCGGCGACACCGCGGACGAAGACCTGTAAAAGTGCCGGCCAGAAAACATCCCGAGCGGATACTGCGTCTGCGTGCGGCCACGGCCGTCGGAGATGCTCCGAAATAATAACATAAAAAAGAAAGGAACAAGATTATGACAAACGTAAAGGAAGTGTACCGCTGCAAAGTGTGCGGCAACATCGTTGAAGTATTGCACGCCGGAGCCGGCCAGCTGACATGCTGCGGCCAGCCCATGGAGCTGCTCAAGGAGAACACCGTAGACGCTGCCACAGAGAAGCACGTGCCTGTCATCGAGAAGATAGACGGCGGATATAAAGTAAAGGTGGGCGACGTTGAGCATCCGATGCTCGAAAACCACTACATCGAATGGATTGAGCTGGTTGAGGGCGAGAAGGTGCAGCGCAAGTATCTCAAACCGGGAGAAAAGCCCGAGGCCGTGTTCTGCACGGATGCAGAGGATGTTTATGCCCGTGAGTACTGCAATCTGCACGGCCACTGGCGTTCAAAGTAATGACCGTTAGTCCTGCCTGCAGACTGATATAGGCAGAATTATATGATAAAGTGGATGTGTCCGCAGGGCACATCCACTTTCCTTTTATCTGCATACATGTGAATCCGTATGTTACATGATTCGCACTGATGTTGACTGATGGGCTTGATAAGTAATGTCTGTGTCGTCATCTACGTTTTCCGAAAGCTTACCTTTGGGCTTGTAAAAGACGGTCTTTTGGCTCCCTAAAGCTTACCTTTTGCCGGCTAAAAGGTAAGCTTTAGGTTTTTGTCTGCTGTCGTAATGTTTTTAAAGACGAATTGAGGTTTTATCCTGACAAGCTGACTTGCCGGCCGTGCGGACATACTTCTGTGTGCCGGCAGGTTTCCGGAATGCGTATCCCGGCCGGTACGTGAGGCGGACATGCGCCTCTTTCGGTGGAGCGGGATTGATGAATCAATGTGCCGGATTCCGGGCGAATATGTTTACAATGCTTGTGCCGGATGTGTTCTTTCAGAGCTTATGCTGATGATAAACCGCAGTTGTAACTTATGTTTTGGCTGTTCAAAACGGTGTTTTTTGCGCAAAAAACTATCATTTTTGATATTTTGCCGTATTTCTGATTTTATTCTTGTCATAAGAATTAAAAAAACCTTATATTTGCAATTGCAATGTAAATATAACCTTATTTCGTGAGGAAAACATTTACTGGGACATAAATATCAATATTATATATATTAAAGGTTGAAAACCTTGCCATAGACAGCCTATTCATTGAAAACGAAGTTCAGAGCCGCAGTGTGAGATTCTGCGATGTACGAAACTACTAACCATAAAATCAGATATAGAGCGGACAGGAATTACAACGGATGACTGCGTTGGGTGTAACTTATCAAGCCCATAAGTCACATCTGTGTTACTTATGTTTAACCCATACAATTAAGGATATGAAAAGAAGCATGAAACATCATTCAGGCAAAGGCTTTACAACTGCGTCTGTAGCCCTCGGCCTGTCGGCCTTGTTGTGCGTTCCGGCTTATTCGCTGGCAGGCACGTCGGAGGCTGCGGCCGTGCCGTCGCAGGCAGTCCAGCAAGGCCAGCAAGTGAAAGGTAACGTCGTCGACGAGGCCGGCGAGCCCATGATAGGCGTTACGGTTAAGGTGAAGGGCGGCAGCGGGGCCGCCGTGACCGATCTCGATGGTAACTTCCAGATAGCCGCCCGTCCCGGCGACGAGCTGGAGCTGTCGTATGTCGGCTACAAGACGGCCACGGTGAAAGCCAAGCCGGGGCTTGTAAAGGTACAGATGGAGCCTGACGTGACGGGTCTTGAAGACGTTGTTGTGATAGGTTACGGTACGATGAAGCGCCGCGACCTCACCGGAGCCGTGTCTTCGGTAAGGAGCGAGGACCTCACACTGCAGCCCGTGTCCAACGTCGTTGAGGCGCTGCAGGGCAAGGTGGCCGGTCTCGACATCACGAAGGCCAGCGGTCAGGCAGGTGCCGAAGTCAGCATGCAGCTGCGCGGTAAGCGCTCGTTCACCGCCAAAGGCGACCCCACGGTGATAATCGACGGCATGCCGGGCAACCTCGCCACGCTCAACGCCAACGATATCGAGAGCATCGAGGTGCTGAAAGACGCTTCGTCGACGGCTGTGTACGGATCGGCCGGTGCCAACGGCGTTATCATCGTAACGACCAAGAGCGGAAAGGAAGGCAAGGCCAAAGTGAACTTCAACGCATACGTGGGCGTCAACGGATGGTCTGAAATTCCCGAAGTGTACGATGCCAAGGGATACTTCAACATGCGCAAGCTGGCACAGCAGGAGGCCGGCGCATACATCGACGAAGCCAGCGTGCTGGGCAACACCGCCATGTGGGAGGCTTACCAGCGTGGCGAGTCAATCAACTGGGCCGACGAGCTGCTCAAGACGGGCATCATCCAGAACTACTCGGTATCGGTAAGCGGCGGCACGGAGAAGACAAAGGCGTACATGTCGCTCAACTTCACCGACGAGCAGGGACAGTATGAGAACGATGACTACAAGGTGTACTCGACCAACATGCGCGTAGACCATCAGGTAGCCAAATGGCTCACCGCCGGCATCAACATGCAGGGCAGCTACGTTTACCGCAACCGCGCATACGCACGCATCGACCGCGGACTTACACAAAACCCGATAGGCCGTCTCTACGACGATGAGGGCAACCGCATGATTGAGACCGTTGAGGGCAGCGGCAACTACAACCTTCTGCTCAACACAAAGGGCAACTACCGCGACAACGACCAGGTTACGCGCATTTATCTCAACCCGTACATCCGCGTGACCCCGTTCAAGGGATTCACCTGGGAGAGCCGCCTCAACGCATCGCTCGTGTACAACAACCGCAACCGTTTCGACGGTATAGGCTCGTACAACTACTATGCCAACAACGGCGTCGGAACAACCGGAACGAATGCCGGCGTGTATGCGCAGGTAGAGCATACAAACTCGACAAACTACAAGTGGGAGAACATCCTGACTTACAACTTCACGATAGCCGACAAGCATGACTTCACAATTACCGGCGTAACATCGTGGAACCACGACCGTCAGACTTATCTCTATGCTCATGCCGATAATTTTACCACGAACACTTACCTGTGGCACAAGCTTGACGCCGGACAGAATCAGCGCACTCAGTCGACTTACACAATGTCGAAAGGCTTCGGTCTCGTGGGACGTATCAACTACTCGTACATGGGCAAATACCTCGCTTCGGCATCGGTACGTCACGACGGCTCGTCACGTCTGGCCGACGGCAACAAGTGGGACACCTTCCCCGCATTCTCTCTCGGCTGGCGCATCTCTGAAGAAAAATTCATGGAGGGCACGCGCTCATGGCTCGACAACCTCAAGCTGCGCGGCGGCTGGGGTATCACGGGTACAGCCTCAATCGATGCCTATTCGAGCGTTACCACTCTCGAACAGAGTTACTACGGACTTGGCGGCATGATGCTTCCGTCATACCACTTCAGCCAGAACGTGGCCAACGTGCTGCTGGGCTGGGAGAAGTCGAAGAACACCAACATAGGTCTCGACGCCAGCTTCTTAGGCGGACGCATCGACCTTGCTCTCGACTGGTACAGCACCAAGACTGAAGACATCATCTGGTCAAAGGCTCTGCCTATCACCAACGGCGGTTACAATTCGTCAGAGTATTACCAGACAAACATGAACATCGCCGAGACCAAGACTTCGGGTCTTGAAGTAGCGCTCAACACCCGCAACATCGTGACCAAGGACTTCACGTGGACGTCTAACCTGACATTCACCTGGAACAAGGAGGAAATCACCAAACTGGCCACTCCCGATGCAGAATACGTGTCTAACGGCGATAACGGTCTTGTGCTGATGAAAGGCGAGCCGGTTGACTCTTGGTATCATTACAAACTCGACGGAGTATGGAAAAACTCTGAGGCAGCCGACGCCGCAGTGTTCGGCATGAAGCCCGGCGACCTGAAGATTGACGTTCCCGGAATGACGCACGTCAGCGAAGGCGTCTACACCAAGTGGGAAATGAACGAAGCAGGAGAAATGATAGAGAACACCTACACTGCCGACAATCCCTACACCATCAGCGGTAACGACTACCAGGTGCTGGGACACAAGAATCCCGACTGGACGATGGGTTTCAAGAACACCTTTACTTATAAAGGCTTCGACCTGAGCATATATCTCTATTGGCGCTGGGGCCAGACCATCAAGTATGACCAGCTGGCCAACTACGACCCGACGGGAGCGAAGAACTTCCCGACATACTACGACTACTGGACTCAGGAAACGGGCGACCAGGACCACTACTTCCCGGCTCTGAACTCGTCGAGAGGACTGCAGGACTACACCGGATGGTATGCCCTGAGCTATGTTGACGGCTCGTTCTTCAAGATAAAGAACATCACTCTCGGCTGGACTCTGCCGCAGAACTGGGGCAAGAAGATAGGCATCGAGAACTTGCGTCTCTACGCAACGATTACCAACCCGCTCGTAATCCAGAAGAGCGACCTGCTCAAGAACTATGACCCCGAGATGGACGGTAACTTCGATTACCCGCTCACAAAGCAGTTTGTATTCGGTGTCAACGTGACGTTCTAACAGTAAGAGGTAAAAAAGTAAAAGAGAAAAAAGGAAAGAAGGGCTGCGAGAGTCAATGGACATGAGGCCGCAAAACCTCACAACCGGGTTTGTCGTAAGACCGGATAAACCGCAAAACCCCATAACCCGGCTACCGCAAAACCTCACAACCCACTTTCCGCAAAACCGTAAGAAACATGAAAACCAGAAAGATATTATATATGTCGGCGCTGTTGGCCGGCACGTTGAGCTTCACCTCTTGTGAGCTTGACGAATACAACCCTACCGGCGGCGATGCTAACATCGAGGCGTTCGACGCATGGGAAGGGCTTGAGACATATTGCTATTCGCCGCTGGCCGAGCAGCTTTATTCGGTCTACGACTTCCTTTCGGTGGCCGAAGGCGGAACAGACATGTGGAACACTCCCGGCGGTAACCCCGACTACGCCAAGCAGCTCATCTACTATGACGGCCTGACCACCAACACCAACGCTTCAAACAAGGTGTTCAAGCAGGCATACGCATGCGTGGCTTCGTGTAACGCCGTGATAAACAATGTTGACCGCGTTGAAGGCGGAACAGACGCCGCAAAGAACACGCTCGTGGCCGAGGCCAAGACGCTGCGTGCCTTCTACAACCTGCTGCTCGTGACTTACTACGGTCCGGTGACGTTGAGCGACGCCGACATCAGCACCGGCGAGATTAACACCACACCGCAGCGCAACACCGTGGAGGAGTTTTACACCTCAATCACAACCGACCTGAAAGAGGCTGCCGAAGTACTCGGCACGGAGCCGTATGACGGCAACTATGCCCGTGTAACTAAGAAGACGGCACTCGGACTGCTGGCCCGTGCCTACGCACAGGGTGCCGGCGAGGGCCTGTCGGAGAACGGCGTAAGCTACTGGCAGAGAGCGAAGGACGTGGCCGAGGACATCATCAGAAATGCTTCGGCATACAACGTGTATCTCTATGACGACGTGGCCGACCTCTGGGCACAGGCCAACAACCGCAACAATCCCGAGGCTCTGTTCATCGTTTCGGGCCGCGACGCCAACAGCGAGTCGTACAACTATGTCAACATGAACAACAACCTGTTCACCTACACCGTGTGCAAGCCTAACGCCGTGAACGACCTCTACACACAGGTGGACAACCAGAACTACTATCTCGGACGTACAAACAACAACACTCTTGCGCCCACTCCGTATGCAATCGACGTGTTCGACGCATCGTGGGACAAGCGTTACGAGAACACGTTCATGACGGCTTTCGGTAACTTCTCCATGAACGAGGCCGGATGGGTAGGCCCGTACACGGCCCGCTGCTTCACGATGAATCCCGTTGTGGGCAAGAAGTACGGCATCGACTCAAAGTTCTATGGCAAGATGATTTACCCCTATGTCGACATGTCTACTTCTCCATCGACTTACGGCGGCAACCAGTATTACCCCACGGGCGTATGGCCCAAGGGCGACCACAGCGGCGACGAGGCCAACCTCATCACTGACGTGAAGAACGTGTACGTTATCGACTACCCCGTGGCCGAAGATGACGACCGCTTCCTCTTCGTGCTGTCCAAAGACTACAAGACGGCCGACCAGAAAGCCAACAGCATCTACTTCACCGTGAACATTGCCGACTTGTTTGACGGAGACCAGTACAAGACCACTCCGTTTGACGGCACAAACTCTTACCAGCTGTATCCGTCGCTCATCAAGTTCAACTGGTGTTACAACGGCGTGTGGACCAACCACATGCAGCGTAAGGGCGGCGACATGATGGTGATGCGTACCGCCGAGATTTACCTCATAGCAGCCGAGGCATGGGAAAGACTGGGCGACCCCGAGCAGGGACGCAAGTATCTCGATAAGCTGCGCAACCGTGCGGCACGTCCCGGCACTACAGCGCCGGCTCTGGGACCGATAACCGAGGATGTCATTCTCGACGAGTATGCACGCGAGATGGCCGGCGAGTTCACCCGCTGGGCTCTGCTGAAGCGCCACCACAAGTTTGAGGAACGCCTGCGTCAGTATAACTCACGCGCCGCTCAGTTCTTCAATTCGAGCATACACTACTGCCGTCCGATATCTTACGACTTCCTCCAGCAGATAGACAACCGCGACGAATACGGAGACAACGGTTACGGTACGACTGCATCAAAGGGATATTGATTAAGCATGAAACTTTCCGATCCGGCTCTCCGTCGTGGAGAGCCGGATTATAAAACAATCAAGTACTAACTTTTAAACAAGACGATTATGAAGAAACTTTTCTTAATGGCGGCTCTTTTTGCCGCATCGGTTGCCGGCGCCAGTGCCGACACAACAATGGAAATCCCATCAGTCGAGACGGCCCAGGCCAACGGCTGGGAGGCTCTCTGGGGTGACTACCAGTACGGCTACGTGATGCCCGAGAACTATGTGCTCGTCGACAACGAGGAGATAACCGTGCAGCTCAACAAGGCTGCCAACGTAGCTACGTCATGCCAGGTGGAGGGTTACGACATCAACCTGCAGATGGGTTCGTCGCTCGGACGTGAGAGCAACACGGCGCAGTATTCGCTCGAAGGCCTTTACGCTTCGATGAAGCAGCCGTATGCCATACTGACGCTGACGCCGAAGATGAACGGTAAAATCTCTTACACTTACTGCCGCGGAAAGAACAACAACACAACGATGTACGTATGGGACACGATGGCCAACGGCGGCATCGGCGCATTCGTATCTGCCAACAGCACATTCTTTGACGAGACTCAGGACTCTGACCTCAGTCCTATGTCTCACACAGTGACTGTCAATGTACAGAAAGACCACGTGTATTGGATATTCGGTGCCGAAGAGGGAGCCAACACCGACTTCTACGGACTGACCTTCGTGCCTTATGCAAGCGAGAACTACATCACACCATGCACCGGCTCGACAGTGATGGAAATCCCGTCGGTTGAGACGGCCCAGGCCAACGGCTGGGAGGCTCTCTGGGGTGACTACCAGTACGGCTACGTGATGCCCGAGAACCATGTACTCGTAGACAACGATGAAGTAACCGTGCAGCTCAACCGCGCCGCCAACGTAGCCACGACATGCCAGGTTGCAGGTTATGACATCAACCTGCAGATGGGCTCGTCGCTCGGACGTGAGAGCAACACTGCCCAATACTCGCTTGAAGGCCTTTATGCCACAATGAAGCAGCCCTACGCGATATTGACGCTGACCCCGAAGGTGAACGGTAAAATCTCTTACACTTACTGCCGCGGCAAGAACGGCAACACAACGATGTACGTATGGGACACAATGGCACAGGACGGCATCGGCGCATTCGTATCTGCCAACAGCACATTCTTTGACGAAACTCTGGACGCCGGACTCGACCCGATACCTCACACTGTTACCGTAAACGTGCGTAAAGACCACGTGTATTGGATATTCGGTGCCGAGGAAGGTGCCAACACCGACTTCTACGGACTGGCTTTCACAGGCTATCACGACAGCAATTATAACGGATCTACAGGCATAGAGAACGTTGTCACAGGCACTACCGGCTCTCCTGCCGACGGCAAGATTTACACCATCGACGGCCGTTATGCAGGCAAGGACAAGGCTGCCTTGGGCAAGGGTCTGTACATCATGAACGGCAAGAAGTTTGTGGTTAAATAAGCAAGGTTGACATAAGATTTTAAATTATTTAGATAATAAGATTATGAAAGGTTACCTTTTGCACTCCGAAAGGTAAGCTTTTGCTCTCTAAAAGACCGTCTTTTGGCATGCAAAAGACGGTCTTTTGCAAATCGTTGAACATCAGTGCTTTATGCGTGTCCGTACAAATGCTGCCACGGTAAGGGCATGATTGTCCCGACATAGTACTTTAAAAGCACACCAAACAAAACAAATCAGATGAGAATATTATCAAAACAAGCTTTCGTTCTGCTGCCGGCTCTGGCCTTGTGTCTGTCAGCCGGTGCAAAGATTGAGGGCAGTCTCGACCCCGACTGCGTGGTGGCCGGGTGGAGCAACGCTTCGACTTATCCCAAGGTTATCGACATCAACTTCAGCGACGAGATGTGGCCCGGCCAGACATGGCAGGGCGAGACCGGCGCTGACTGTCCGGAGATGACGGCCGAAGACAACGGCGGCTATGTCAACACCGTTGTCAACGTGCCGGCCAACGGCGGCACAGACGTTACTTATCCCGTGCTGTTTCATCACTGTACGTTTGCCAACAAGACTTCTTACAACGGTCTGGCAGGCGTCACTTCGGCTTTTGCCCGTCAGTATTATCTGGGACAGGGCGCCACTGGCAGCGGCACCGACTATCCCAACGACTGGACCGTGGCCGGCCACACCACATATCTGGAGGACAACATCCGCTACGGGGCCGACGGAGTGACACCCAACTACGGCGAGGCCGGCTTCGTGCAGCTGTGCCGCAACCAGTTCTTCGAGCGTGACCCCGAGACCAACGCTCCCGTGTCGGCTCACGGCTGGATGGAGATTGACCACATCCCTTACGTTGAGCGCGTACAGTGGTCGTGGTCGTCAACGTCGTGGGGACGCGGCATCAAAGCCGAGATAAAGATTGGCGACGGAGAGTGGCAGGAACTTGTGTCCATGCCTTCAAACATGCACAAGCAGGGCTATACGTCATTCAGTGACCAGGGATATTTCATGGAGAATGTCATTGATGCCTCTGACGTGTCCATACGCTGGATTGTGCATGAAGGCTCGGGCGGTCCTTACGCGCAGTGCCAGACGGCGCGCCTGCACAAGATTCAGATATTCGGACAGGAGATAACGGCGGAGCAGGCGCAGTATGCCACTGAAAATCCCGTGAGCGATGTGGGCGAACTGTCTGACCTCGGCGACTTCGGCGGCGGCTCGTCTGACCCTGCTCCGGATGATGACGCCCCCGTGGAGATTAAAGTGGTGGCGCAGGACGGCACGGGCGACTACACATCGGTGCAGGCCGCAATCGACGCCGTGAGCGAGGGTGCGCGCGGCATAATATACATCCGTCCGGGCGAGTATGACGAGAACATCTACGCCGGAACAAGGAACGCCAAGAACAAGTACATCAGTCTGATAGGCGAAAACAGGGAGACCACGATACTGACTTCCGACGTGTCGCGCGGCAGCGGCAACGAGGGCAACTCTTACAACGATTGCGCCGCCCTCAACGTATATACAGACCGCTTCTACGCCGAGAATCTCACGATACGCAACACGAGCGGCAACGTGGGCCAGGCCGAGGCTCTTTACACGGCGGGCGACGCCCACGTGTTCAACAACTGCCTGCTGTCGGGCTTCCAGGACACGTATAAGGCCAACGTCGGCGCACGCGGATATTTCACCAACTGCACCGTTGAAGGTGCCACCGACTTTATATATGACGGCGGTCTGGAGTGGTTTGAGGGCTGCGAGATTCGCTGCTTGCCGGGCGGAAGCTACATCACCGCCGCTGCCGAGGCCGGTCTGTCGCTGACAGACGTGCTGTATCCCGAACTGAGCGCAAGCCCGTTCCACGCCGGACTTTTCTTCAGCCGCTGCAACGTTACGGCAGCCGATGGCGTGGCCGACGGCAGCTATTATCTGGGCCGTCCGTGGGGCGAGAACTGCGGCACGATGTTCATTAACTGCACGCTGGGCAGCCACATACGCCCCGAAGGTTGGGCCGACTGGGACGGACGCGGCTCGCTGGCATCATATTATGAGTATAACAACGTTGACGCCGACGGCAATGCCGTTGATACGGGCAGCCGTGCGCCGTTCTCTCATCAGGCTTCGGCCGCCGAGGTTGAGGCTTACATGAATGCCACATTCCTGTTCGGCAAGGCTTCAGACGTACCCTTCGACTATGAGAGGATACTGCGCGGAGCCGCCACTCCGTCTGACTTCGACATAACCGACAACGGCTTCAGCTGGACGAGCGACGACATGGCCGCGGGCTACCTTATATATAAGGACGGCGTGTTTGTCGATTTTGTCACCGCGCCAAGTTATGAGACTGACGGCGGCGACGCCTCGGCTTATTCGGTAAAGGCCGTGTCGCGCCACGGCGTCACTTCAAGTGCCGCCGCCGTGAGAGGAGCTTTGCCGGCATTTCCCACGGCCGAGGGCTTCGGCAAGTACACCACCGGCGGACGCGGCGGACAGGTGGTGACCGTGACGTCGCTCGGCGACAACGGCAGCGAGGGAACTCTGCGCTGGGCTTTCCAGCAGTATCCCGATGAGCCGCTGACGATAGTTTTCGCCGTGAACGGCGAGATACGTCTCAACAGTACGCTCAGCGTAAACCGCTCTGACTGGACTCTGGCCGGGCAGACGGCCGGCGGCGACGGCATAAGCATAGTGGGCGACAAGGTGAACTTCGGCAACTCGCAGAACTTCATCGTGCGCAACGTGCGTTTCCGTTCGGGCGACGGCAAGCAGGACCAGGCCTGCGGAACGGAGAACTGTGCCAACTACATCTTTGACCACTGTGTGTTCGGATGGTCTATGGAGGAGAACATGAACACGGCCGACAGCCACTTCCTGACCGTGCAGTACAGCATAGTACACGAGGGACTTAACGACGCCGGCCACGCCAAAGGTGCGCGCGGATACGGCTCGCAGTGGGGCGGCTCGCCGGCCACTTACCATCACAACCTGCTGGCCGGCAACGACTCGCGCAGCCCGCGCTTCAACGGCGCCAGGGGCGAGGACTACGTGGTGTTCATGGAGTACATAAACAACGTGAACTTCAACTGGGGCCGCCGCAACTCTGTGTACGGCGGAGAGAACACTGCCGACATAACCGAGTATAACGGACTTAACTCGGTACACGAGTGTAACTTTATGAACAATTACTACAAACCGGGACCTGAGTCGCCGTCTAACTCTGTCTTCTTCGTGTCAAGCTATGCCCGCGAGGGTGCCACGTCGTGGGCTCCGTCAAAGTGGTATGTTGCGGGCAATGTGATGGAAGGCAACCAGGAGGCCACCGCCGACAACTGGGAGGCTGTTGAAGCGGAGCATTATTCGCTTGACGACATACGTGCCGGCGAGCGCATCGTGACGCAGACGCCTTACTACCGTTATAACGCAGTGCTGGGCAACACCGGCGAGTATGACCCCGAACGCTACATGCTGACGGCGGTGCAGACGGCTGAGGAGGCTTACGAGACTGTGCTGGCTGAGGCCGGAACGATAAACAGGGACGAGGTGGAGACGCGCATCATCAACGACGTAAGGACCGGTGAGCCGAAGTATACCGGCTCGAAGACCGGAAAGCGCGGCATCATCGATTCTGTTGACGATGCCGAGGGGTTGGGGCTGGAGCATGCCCCGGCTCCGGCTGAGGCTGACAGCGATGCCGACGGCATGCCCGATGAGTGGGAGACTGCACACGGACTTGACCCGCAGGACGAAACCGACCGCAACCTCGTAAACCGCGACGGATACACCGCTCTCGAGGTTTATCTGAACGGCTTGATGGGCGAGGTGCTTGACGATGACTTTACTTCAGGTATAACTCAGGCCGCAACCGTGGCTCCCGTGATGAGTTACGACGCGGTTACGCACACGCTGACGGTGAGCGACAATGCCGTGGGCGGCACTCTTTGCGTGTATGCAACGGACGGCCGCATGCTGTCGAGCCGCACCATAAGGTCGGTCACCATGAATATTGCCGGTCTGCCGGCAGGTGTCGTTCTGCTGCGTGTGAGCGGCAACGGCCTTAGTCCGAGACTGCTGAAAGTCAGAATTTAGAAGTTAAGCTAAAGAAGTTAAAGTAGTTAGAGAAGTTACCGCTCCCTACGGTCGCTAAGTAGTTAAAGTCAAATGTCTTGTCGGATGTCATCCGCAAAAGGTAATGGCTTTAACTTCTAACGAGCGAAGCGAGTGATAACTTCTTTAACTACTTTAACTTCTTCTCAGCCCGCTTGGGCGGGCGATAACTTATTTTAAAAAAATCAGAAAAATATTTGCGCGGCTGCGATTTTATTGCTAATTTTGCAGCGTTCAGTGGAATGAGGGGCTTTTCAAAGTCCCTCATTTTATTTTAATTACCCGTTTATGATAGACAAAAACGTAGTTAGAGATTTAGTTGAAGAATGGTTAAAGGACAAGGAGTACTTCCTTGTCGGCGTTGAAATCAGTGCAGATGATAAGATTGTAGTCGAGATAGATCATGCTGACGGCGTGTGGATAGAAGACTGCGTGCAGTTGAGCCGTTACATAGAAGACCATCTCAGCCGTGACGAGGAAGACTATGAGCTGGAGGTGGGCAGCGCCGGTCTGGGCCAGCCTTTCAAGGTGCCGCAGCAGTATGTCAATTATATAGGCAAAGAAGTGGAGGTGCTTGATGCCGACGGAAAGAAGTATCGCGGCGTGATGAAATCGGTAGACGGACGTGATTTTACGATAACTTTCAAGGAGAAAGTAAAGAAAGAGGGGGCTAAGCGCCCCGTGCTTGAAGACGTTGACAAGACGTTTGGCATGGACACGGTCAAGTATGCTAAATATCTCATAAGCTTCAAATAACATATCGGCGGCCTGTCCTCCGGTGACGGACGGGCAGTGCGGCGTGGGTAATCAGGGTTGTCGGAGCGCGTTCTGCGTATTCCGATATTATATATTAAGGTATAAAAACAAGAATAACGATATATGGCATTAAGAAAAACCGGTGAAGAGACCGTTAGCATGGTTGACACCTTCAAAGAATTTAAGGATACGAAGAACATCGACCGCACCACGCTGATGAGCGTGCTGGAGGAGAGTTTCCGCAACGTAATAGCGAAAATCTTCGGCAGCGACGAGAATTTCGACGTGATTGTGAATCCCGACAAGGGCGACTTCGAGATTTACCGCAACCGCACCGTGGTGGCTGACGGCGAGGTGAAAGACGAGAACAAGGAAATATCGCTTACCGACGCACTGAAGATAGAGCCGGACTATGAGGTGGGCGAGGAGGTCAGCGAGAAGGTTGACTTCAGCAAGTTCGGACGCCGCGCCATACTGAATCTCAGGCAGACACTGGCTTCGAAGATACTTGAGCTTGAGCATGACAGCCTGTACAACAAGTATAAAGACCGCGTAGGACAGGTAATCAGCGCCGAGGTGTATCAGGTGTGGAAGCGTGAGGTGTTGCTCGTTGACGACGAGAACAACGAGCTCATTCTGCCCAAGTCAGAGCAGATACCGCACGATGTTTACCGCAAGGGCGAGACCGTGCGTGCCGTCATAAAGGAGGTGAACAACGACAACAACAACCCCAAGATAATTCTCTCGCGTACCAGCAACATGTTCCTTGAGCGTCTGCTCGAGGCCGAAGTGCCTGAAATAGCCGACGGCCTGATAACCATCAGACGCATAGCCCGCATGCCGGGCGAGAGGGCTAAGATAGCCGTTGAGAGCTATGATGACCGCATCGACCCGGTAGGAGCATGTGTCGGTGTGAAGGGCAGCCGTGTACACGGCATCGTGCGCGAGCTTTGCAACGAAAACATCGACGTGGTGAACTATACTGCCAACATCAAGCTGTTCATTCAGCGTGCGCTCAGTCCGGCTAAGATTTCGAGCATAAACGTGGACGAGGAAAACAAGAAAGCCGAAGTCTATCTGCGTCCTGAGGAAGTTTCGCTTGCCATAGGACGCGGCGGACTCAACATCAAACTGGCCAGCATGCTGACCGAATACACCATCGACGTGTTCCGCGAGCTTGACGAA
>CALNFG010000030.1 GCA_939792625.1 uncultured Prevotella sp. | reverse complement strand
GTAAGATATCCTGAGAGATGTACCGAACGCCGTAACGTTGTGCTTGGCCAGATGTACAAGGCGGGATATATTACAGACGAAGAGTATGCCGCGGCACATGATGAGCCGCTTGCGCTTAACTTTCACCGCATAGACCACAAAGACGGAATAGCAACTTATTTCAGAGAGTTTCTTCGCAGATACATGATGGCCGAGAAGCCGCGCTTGGATGACTATCCGTCGTGGAACAGAGTGCAATATACCATTGATTCTACGGCATGGGAGACCGATCCGCTTTACGGTTGGTGTAATAAAAACTACAAAAAGAACGGTGAACACTATAATGTATATACAGACGGGCTGAAAATTTTCACTACGATTGACTCACGCATGCAACGTTATGCCGAGGAAGCTGTCTTGCAGCATGTCGGCCATTACCTGCAGCCGGCGTTTAAAAAAGAGAACAGGACAAAGCCCAACGCTCCGTTTACCAATGCACTGACAGCGGCAGAAGTGCGTGGAATATTAAACCGCTCGATTCGTCAGAGCGAACGTTACAGGGCGATGAAAGAGCTTGGCGCCACGGAAGACGAGATACAGAAGGCATTCAGAACGCCTGTTGAGATGTCTGTATTCACTTATCACGGTGATGTGGACACAGTGATGACTCCTCTTGACTCAATCCGTTATATAAAGTCTTTCCTGCGTGCCGGTTTTGTCAGCATGGATCCGCAGAACGGAGCCGTTAAAGCTTATGTCGGGGGAGTTGATTTTACTCACTTTACGTATGACATGGCCACGCAGGGCAGGCGTCAGGTCGGGTCTACAATCAAGCCTTTCCTTTACGCCCTTTGCATGTCTAACGGCATGTCTCCGTGTGATGTGGCACCTAATGTACAGCAGACTTATGGTAACTGGACTCCGCGTAACGGCAGCCGGGCACGTTATGGCCAGATGGTAACTCTGAAGTGGGGTTTGGCACAGTCAAACAACTGGGTTTCGGCTTATCTCATGAGTCGCCTGAATCCTCAGGATTTTTTGCGCATACTCAATGATTTTGGAATAAATACGTATGGAGCCTATCCGTCAATGGTGTTATGTCTCGGTCCCAATGAAGTTTCTGTCTGTGAGATGGTGAGTGCATATACCACGTTTGCCAACCACGGGATACATTGTTATCCGATGTATGTATCAAAAATTGAAGATAACGATGGCAACGTCATAGCCACGTTCCAGCCGCGCATGAATGAAGTGATAAGCGAGGAAAGCACTTATAAGATGCTTGAGATGTTGCGTGCGGTGATGAACGGAGGTACAGGTAGCCGAATGAGATACAGGTATAACATAGAATGTGACATGGGTGGAAAAACCGGTACGACCAACCGCAATGCCGACGCTTGGTTTATGGGCTTTACTCCGTCGCTTGTCAGCGGATGCTGGGTGGGCGGTGAAGACCGTGACATCCATTTTGATTCTACGCGCATGGGACAGGGTGCCAACATGGCATTGCCTGTATGGGCTTATTTCATGAAAAAAGTATATGCCGACAAATCTTTAGGATATGACCCCGAAGAGAAATTTGATATTCCTGAAGGTTTCAATCCTTGTTCTTCCGAGTTTGACGATTATGTTCCCGGAGGAATAGAAGAGGTGTTCGAATAAGTATTGACGGTCAATAGTATCCGTATCGACCGTCAGTTCATTTGCCAAAGCTTACCTTTGGGCGGACAAAAGGTAAGCTTTCATGCAGCAAAAGGTCATCTTTCGCATTGTGAAAGATGACCTTTTGTAATGTGTTGATAACCAAATGGTTATGCGTTAATATTCCGGTAAGTCACAGACTCGTGTCGTGCAGTGTGGTTTTATTACTTGCAGAACAATTCTTTTTCTGTAAAATTACCCAGTTTAAGATATTCTTTATAAAGTTCTTCGTATGCTTTTACCTTATCTGGTTGCGGCTTGTATTCTTTTGAGAATCCGCTGTTCATCTTCTCTATTGCTTCTTCTACGCTGTTGTACACACCTGCAGCTGTTGCAGCGAACATTGCCGCGCCGAGAGCGCAAGCCTGGTCGGTGTTGCACACTTTTATAGGCTTGTTGATAACATCGCACATTGTCTGCATTACGAAAGGTGACTTCAGAGCTATGCCGCCGATGCCGATAACATTGTCGATGACCACACCTTCATTCTCAAAGCGGTCTACAATGGCTTTTGTGCCGAATGCCGTAGCCTCAACCAACGCACGGAATACCTGAGGCGCGTTGGTGCCGAGGGTGAATCCGGCTATTGTGCCTTTGAGCAGCTGATTGGCATCGGGCGTGCGCCTGCCGTTAATCCAGTCGGTAGCTATAATTGTGCTTTCACTTACCGGTATTTTTTCGGCTTCTTCCGTCAGCTTGACTATGATTTTGTCACAGGTGGCTTCTACAATCTTGTCGACTTCATCTTTTGATAGCCGTTCGCCAATAGTTTCGGGCAGGATGTTGCGCACAGGGAATTCAAGTATGCGCCTGAACATGGCATACACGTCGCCGAAGCTTGACTGTCCGGCCTCAAGACCGACCATACCGGGTATTACACTGCCGTCTACCTGACCGCAGATACCCTTGATGCACTTGGTGCCGATTTCATCGTATGATGCCACCATCACGTCACAGGTTGATGTGCCGATTACTCTCACGAGTGTGCGGGGAGACACTCCTGCTCCTACGGCACCCATGTGGCAGTCGTATGCGCCGCCGGCAACAACGACATTCTCATTCAGTCCGAGGCGGGCCGCCCATTCCTTACACAAGTGTCCCACGGGCTTGTCCGCAGTCTCGGTCTCGGTGAACAGACGGTCGCGGAATCCGGCGAGCCTGCCGTCAATCGATGTGAGGAACTCTTCTGAAGGCAGTCCGCCCCATTCCTTGTGCCACATTGCTTTGTGACCGCATGCACAGCGGCTGCGCACAATGTCTTTGGCTGATTTTACTCCGGTAAGCACGGCGGGCAGCCATTCGCAGTATTCTACGATTGAATAAGCTTTTTGTGCTATTTCGGGGTCTTCACGAAGTATGTGCAGGGCTTTTGCCCAAAACCATTCGGCAGAATAAATGCCGCCTTCGTATTTTGCATAGTTGATGTCTGATTTTGCGCATGCCTCGTTAATTTCCTCTGCCTCTTTGATGGCAGTGTGGTCTTTCCAAAGCACAAACATAGCATTGGGATTCTCGGCAAACTCAGGCAACATGGCCAGCGGAGTACCGCTTTCGTCGGTGAATGCGGGTGTTGAGCCTGTTGTGTCGAATGCTATGCCGACAACATTATCGGCAACGCCTTGCGCGCACTGACTGAGGGCATCGGTCACAGTAGCCTCGAGTACTTCGAGATAATCTTTGGGATGCTGTCTCCACTGGTTGGTTTTCGGATTGCAATACAGTCCTTTCTTCCACCTCGGATAGTATTTCACGCTGGTGGCGAGTATCTCGCCGCTTTCGGCATTGACTACAAGGGCACGGGCCGAGTCACTGCCATAGTCCAGTCCGATTACGTATTTTTGCATAAGTCAGGTGATTAGAAAAATTAAAGGCAGCCAAAAGAGCCTTGTCAGCCTCACGTGGTATCACTGTCTGTGTGTGGTTGGCTCTTTTGACTACCGTTATTATTACATCAATGCCTTGTTGAGCATGTAATAAACTTCGTTGAAACGCAGTTCCTTGCGGAAGTCGTCAACATTTGTGTTTTCATTGATGAACACACATTCAATGCCTGCTATCTCGGCGTAGTCCTGCCAGTATTCGTCAGTCAGGTCGTAAGAGAAACAGCTGTGATGGGTGCCTCCGGCATAAATCCAGCATCCGGCTCCAACCTCAAAGTTGGGCTGAGGTATCCACAGAGCAGAAGCCACGGGCAGTTTGGGCAGAGGTTTCGGCTCGATGCAGTTTACGTCGTTGACAATCATGCGGAAGCGGTTGCCCATGTCCACAACAGTGGCGGTTACGCCTTTGCCTACCTTTGATGTGAACACGAGACGTGCTGTCTGAGCTTTTCTTACGCCGATGCCGAGGTGGTGTACCTCAAGGCGTGGTCTGGCAGCTGCTATCAGCGGACATACTTCAAGCATGTGTGACTGCAGTATGGCACTTTGGTCGCCGTTGAGGTTGAGCGTGTAGTCCTCAAGGAACGAGCATCCGTTCTCCATGCCCTGCGTCATAAACCATACTGTGCGGTAAAGTGCGGCAGATTTCCAGTCGCCTTCTGCACCGAAACCGTATCCTTCGGCCATGAGTCGCTGTGATGCCAGGCCCGGTATCTGGTCGAAATGACTGCCGTCAGTCTGTCCCAGGTCATCAAAGTTTGTTGTAAAGCCTTTAGCGCCTTTTGCCTTCAGGATAGCGCGCAGGGCGAGTTCGGCTTTGGCAGCATTCCATACAACATTGTAATTCGTTGTTCTGCCGTCGTTCTTTATGCTTTCGTCACAGTCGTAAATGCGGAAGTATTCGTCTACGAGTGCCTTTACGTCCTCGTCTTTCACTTGGCTCTGATATTCCATAAGCTCGCTTGCGGGACAATAGTCTACGTGATAGCCAAGTACCTGTTCGGCGGCAACCTTGTCACCGTCGGTCACGGCAACGTTGTTCATCTGGTCGCCGAAACGTATGATGAGCATGTCTTGAGCATCTGCCCACGCTGCACATACGCGCTCCCATACGGCGATGTGGTCTTGTGTCTTGGCGTCTTTCCAGTAACCTACAACGAGTTTGCGGCGCAGGCGCATACGTGCAATGATATGGCCGAACTCGCGGTCGCCGTGGGCACTCTGGTTGAGATTCATAAAGTCCATGTCGATTGAATCCCATGGAATTTCAGCGTTAAACTGTGTGTGCAGGTGGAGTAGGGGCTTGTGCAGTATCTGCAGACCGTGAATCCACATCTTTGCCGGTGAGAATGTATGCATCCATGTTATCACGCCGATACATTTCTTCTCGTTATTTGCTGCGGCAAACAGGTCGGCAACTTCTTTGCTGCTGTTAGCCGTTCCTTTGTACACTACTTTTATTGGCAGTCTGCCTGAGTTGTTCAGTCCGTCAACCATTTCTTTTGAGTGGCCGTCTACCTGTGCCACTGCCTCGCCTCCGTAAAGGAGCTGTGCGCCGGTTATAAACCAAACTTCAAAATTTTCAAATGCTTTTACCATAACCGTTGTTTTTTAGTTGTTAGTGTTTGATATTTTGTTATACAGTCATTTCTTTTTCTGTCCGTAATATGCGTTTGGCCCATGTTTGCGGCTGAAATGCTTCTCGATGAGCAGAGGATTCATGGTCGTGTCAGGATTTACACTGAATGATACGAATGCCATCTTTGCCACTTGTTCCATGACAACGGCGTTGTATACGGCATTGTCAGGGTCTTTTCCCCATGAGAACGGGCCGTGATTTTTTACCAGTACCCCAGGAGTGTGGACATAATTCATATTTTTAAATCTTTCCACAATTACGGTTCCGGTCTCTTTTTCATACTCTGCCATTTGGTCAGCCGTCATGTCGGCAGTGCAAGGTATTTCGTCGTGGAAGTAGTCGGCGTGTGTTGTTCCGATGTTTGGAATGTCCTTTCCTGCCTGCGCCCATGCTGTGGCGTATGTAGAGTGTGTGTGTACTATGCCGCCGATTTCGGGAAAAGCCTTATACAGTACGAGGTGAGTGGGAGTATCAGACGAAGGGTTAAGGTCGCCCTCTACGGTCTTGCCTGTTTCCAGGTCGACCATCACCATGTCTGAAGCTTTCATCGTGTCATAGCTTACGCCCGACGGTTTGATTACTACGAGGCCTTTTTCACGGTCTATGCCAGATACGTTGCCCCATGTGAATATTACCAGATTGTGTTTCACCAAATCAAGATTGGCCTTAAACACTTTTTCTTTCAGTTCCTCTAACATGATATTATAGTTTGAAAATAGGGTCTTCCATATAAGCTTCTTTGTTGAAGCGGTAGAGGGCGGCCCCGCGTTTTGATGTTATTTTGTCTATACGGTCAGTCTTCTCGATGTATTCAATTGTCTTTATGCGTTTTCTGAAATTACGTTTGTCGATGTTGTCGTCGAGTACGGCTTCATATACATGTTGCAGCTGTGTAAGTGTGAACAGGTCGGGCAGGAGATTGAAGCTCAGCGGCTCTGACGAAATTCTTCTGCGCAACAGTGTTATCGCCTTGTTCACCATGTCGTTATGGTCAGAATACAATTCAGGTATGTCTTTGATGTTTATCCATTCCACCTGATGCTCTTCACGAAGTTCTTCGTCATAGTCTTTGACGTTTATCAGTGCGCAGTAAGCCACTGATATTACTCTCTCTCCGGGGTCGCGGTCGATTGCACCGAATGCTCCCACCTGCTTCATGTAAATGTTTTTCAGTCCTGTCAGTTCAAGCAGTACCCTGTTGGCTGCATCATCGAGACTTTCGTTTTCTTCTACAAATCCGCCGTAAAGAGACCATTCGCCTCTTCCCGGGTCCATTTTTCTTTTTCCGAGTAAAACTTTAAGCTTCTTGTCTTCAAAGCCGAATATTATGCAATCGACAGAAACAAAGACTTTTGAATGTTCGTTATAATAGGTTGTCATTGGTTTAGGTTATTGTTTTCCGTCACGGGCGGACTGCATATTCCATTTGAAAATGCAGCCCACCGGTAACGTCATGTGTTTCTTTACCAGAAGTAAGCGTAAAAAGCTGCACACAATGCGATGACGCCAAGAGTTGCGACGACATCCCATTTATTCCAGCTCTGTCGGATAAGTTGCTTGTAGTCAGCTGTAAACGTGATTGCCTCGATCTGTTGGGCCGTAGGCTTTTTGGTGAACATGGATACAACAAACATCATCACTATGAGGAATACAAGCAGCCAGATTTCGAAAATGAGCCAGTTTGTCTGCCAGAACCATGTGGTGTTTTCCCAAAACCATCCTGTCATCTGGTCGGCTCCGGTGTTTGTCAGCACGTTTGTCACAAGACGTAACATACCGATAAGGAAGCCCACAATCATGCCCGTCTGTCCGGCCATAGGAGTGATTGTTTTTGAGAATATGCCTAAAGCAAACACCGCAACCATAGCCGGTGCCAGCAGAGACTGTATGCCTTGCAGATAGTTATACAGGTTGCCGAGACTCATCATCACTGGTATCCATGCCATGCCCAATACAACTACCACTACTGTTGCGATACGTCCCACAAGCACGTAAGTGGCTTCACTCTTACCTTTGAACATGGGTTTGTAGAAGTCTTCGGTAAACAGGGTGGCACATGAGTTGAAGAATGCCGCAAGAGACGTTACCAATGCGCAGATGAATCCTATTGTCACAATGCCCTTTACGCCTGCCGGAAGAACGTCTTTTACCATTACGGCGAAAGCCGCGTCAGTGTTTGACAGGTCAAACTCGCCCCTTGAAGCCAGTGCGGCTGCTACCATGCCGGGAATCAAGAACATGAAAACGGGCAATATCTTGAAGTAACCTGCGGCTATGGTGCCACGGCGTGCGCGCTTCATGACAACGTCATCTGATTCGCCCTTGCGCTGTCCGAGTACACGCTGTACTATGTGCTGGTCGGTACACCAGTACCAGAAACCGATTATAGAGGCACCGATAAATACCCAGAAACCGGGGTATTCTTTATACATCGGGTCGCCTTCAGACCAGTGGAACATGTGGTTTGAGCCATACGCATGTCCGTCGGCACCTACGTTCATTGCGTTACGGGCGTGGTCCATCATCAGTGTCCATCCGTCGATAATGCTTCCGTCACCCAATGCGGCAAGTCCGAGGAACAGCACAAGGAAAGAGCCGATGATGAGTATAGGTGTCTGTATGGCGGAAAGAGTCATCACTCCTTTCATTCCTCCGAACACGGTGAACACGCCTGTAAGCACAATCAGACCGATGGCTCCGTACCAGAACGGAAGCCCGAGCAGAAACTCGAAGAATATGCCGCCTGTATATGCAGTCACGCTGACTTTGGTCAGTATGTATGCAATGAGTGTGATGATAGACAGCCACGAGCCTGTGGCTGGCGTGTAGCGGTATTTAAGGAAGTCGGGCATAGTGATGATTTTGCCCATCTTGTTGTTGAGCAGCTGGTAGAACGGTACGAAAAGCCATCCCAAGATGAGTATCATCCAGCCTTGCATTTCCCAGTGGGCCATGCCGACTCCGCTTTTGGCACCGGTGCCGGCCAGTCCGACAAGGTGTTCAGAACCGATGTTGGCGGCGAATATTGCCGCTCCGATGATATACCACGGCTCTCCTTTACCGAACAGATAATCCTCACTGTTGGCACCTTGCTGCATGCGCTTGTCTTTCTGGATGGCGCGGTAGACGGCCCATCCGACTAAAACTACTCCGACGAACAGGATAACCCAGTCAAGCCAGATAAATTCGTTTGTGTTCCAATTCATTTTTGTTGATTAGTTGTTTGATTTTAGGTAAAGTATTGATTTGTTATGAGTATGTTTTATTTTATGCTGAATTTGTAGGCTACATGGCTGTAGTATTTCTCACCCGGTTTCAGATATGGTGACGGCCATCCTTTTTTGTTTGGCGAATCGGGATACTTCTGGCTTTCAAGGCATACTGACACATGCTTGGGGTATTTAATGCCATGTTTGCAGCTTACACCCGTGCCCTGGAAATTGCCTGTATAGACTTGAACTCCAGGCTCGTTGGTGAACATTTCGAGCAGAATGCCTGTTTCGGGTGAATAAAGTGATGCTGCCACGGCTGTGTCGTCGCCTTTTCCGTCTTTATACGTGTTCAGACACCAGTTGTGGTCATAGCCGGACGCATATTTTATCTGGTTGAACGTGGTGTCGCCGATAGTCTCGCTTATGGCGTGTGGTTTTCTGAAGTCCATGGGAGTGCCTTCTACCGGCTTAATCTCGCCTGTGGTCATGTATGTGGAGTCTGCCGGGGTGTAATTGTCTGCGTTGACATAAAGTACCATGTTCATGCCTTCTCTCGACGGGTCACCGTTGAGGTTGAAGTAACTGTGATTGGTCATGTTGACAACAGTCTCTTTGTCAGTTGTTGCCTCAAAAGTTATGTCGAGTGTGTTGTTGGCAAGCAGTTTGTAAGTGGTCGTGGCTTTCACTGTTCCCGGAAAGCCATTGTCGCCGTCGGGCGAGGTTATGTTCAGGAGCAGGGTTGAGTCGTTAGGTTGGCTTGCATCATATACTTGGTACATCCATCCTGACGGTCCTCCGTGCAGACAGTGCCCGAAGTTGTTGGTTGGCAGTTGTATTTCTTTCCCGTTGACAGTAAGTTTTCCTTTGTTTATTCTGTTGGCATACCGTCCTACGGCCGAGCCGAAGTCGCTCGGACTGTTTACCGTGTCGGCATATTGTGCTATGTTGTCATATCCCAGCACGACGTCTGTGGATTTGCCGTTCTTGTCATGTACGACTAGAGATACCACACGTCCGCCGAAGTTTGTAATGCACACTTCCATGCCGCTGGCGTTTTTCAACGTGTAGAGTTTTACAGGTTTTTGGTTGATTGTTGTGTCGAATGCGGCTGGATCGAGACCGGATACGGTCAGACTGTTTTCGGTCTGTGCAGAGTTGCAGGCCGTAAATGCCGCCAATGCAATACCGATACATGCAATGCTTGATTTTATGCCCTTCATACAGTTTGATTATTAAGTTTATGTTATTGGGTGTAAAAGTACAATTTATTTTTATAAATGCAAGCGACGTAGAAAATGTTTTATATTATAAAAATATTATTTCACAATTATTTTGTTAAATACCGATATTGCAAAAGCTTATCTTTTAGCTTGTAAAAGCTTACCTTTTGGTCGCTAAAAGGTTACCTTTTATCTTGTAAAAGCTTACCTTTTGCATAAGGACTGACTATGCCCGGGTAATTGAAAGTTTGATTTGATGTGATAAAAAGATACAAAACGCTGATTATCAGAATTGTATCATGTATATATGAAGCTACGGAATCTTTATTTTACAATTTGAATTGGATTTGCAGTTCGAGGTCGGGGGCCATCGAACCGTCAATCTGCTGATAGCCGCTGCTTATCTTGTCTCGGTCAAAATATTTGGTGAGACCTAACTTTGCAGTTATTCTTAATTTGTCAAAACATTCGGAGTTGGCCAGAAATGCAAATCTCATGCCGTTGCCGTAATATGCCGGGAACGAAAATGAATATAACATACCGCGTTCATAAGTGTACACGCGGCTGTCGTAATCATCGGTGTCAAAGTAACCTAATGTTGCAGATGCGTTAAACAGTTTGTTTATCTTTATACCGGCGTTTTGGCTTATCATCCATCCGATGCTCTTCACCTTATAATTTATAAAAGAGATGTCAGCTTGTGTTTTGGTATTGAATAACGTACCGGTGTAGGCAGCCGAGAGCCGTCCGCGGTGTTCTTTTTTGAACATCAGTCCGCTTTTGTCGGTATTGTCACGTTCTCTTAGTTTTATGCGATAACGTGCAGAGATAATCCATTGATTGGAAGAGAAAGTGGTCTGCAGCAGATTGTCATACGAGCGGGAACTGCCCGATGCCTGATATTTGGGCCATGCGAAATAAGCAAAGTCTGAATATCCGGTAACCGCAAGTTCCGGTAGAGGCCGCCAGGTAATGCCGAGATAAATTCCGCTTTCATTCTGTACTGCTCCACCCTCGTTGAAGCTTTCGGCAAAAAGTGAATAATAGCGGTATGAATAAAACCGTTGCAAAGCCATAATGTCGAGATTGTCGGTCAGACTGTAACTTAGTGTGTTGACTGTGGCAATTGCGTTACATCCGCCTGTGGCCGTCTCGCCGCTGATGGAGAGTCTGTGACCGGTATAGCCGTAGTTCACGCCGATGTTATAAAATCTGCGTCCGCTGGCATAATGACGGCGGTAAACGGCATCGGTGTTGGGACGGAGTTTCTTGTCAAGAACGGTATAAATGCCGGTCATGCCCACATAAAATCCTCCAAACCGATAGTCTGCATTGCCGCCGATAAGCAAATGAGACGAATTGTTTTTCTTTTCCATTTCTGTCTCTGTGCGGTGATAGCCGTTGTCAAGAATTGTCGAAATGGTGCTGTCGTTTTTGTTTAGCGTGGCATCAAACTTGCGGTAAGACACGAACGCACTGATGTCCAGACCGCGTGCAACGTTAACTGTGGTGGCTGCTCCCTGCAGATAGTTTGAGGCTGAACGCGACGAATGTACTCTTATGTTGCTGCCGCCGCGTCCCAAAGACGAAAGTGTGGACAGTTTGCCGAATCCGAAGTTGTTGTTGATGACGAGCCCCATGCCAAACTTCACCCTGTATCTGCCTAGGACGAGTGTCTTCAAACGTCCTGACTTTTTCAACATAAAGTAATATGAATAGAAATCGTATCCCTGTTTGTTCTTACCGGCAAAAAACGGCTCACCTGCGTCTTGTGCGCCCAACAGTCCGAAGCGGACATAGTCGCCGTAAGTAAAATCATATCTTACACTGTGTTTGTACTGATAGCCGAGGTAGCCGTTGCGGTCGCCTTTGCGGGTGTAAAAAGGCAGTTTGGCTGTTGCCATGATGTTGTGTTCTCCATATTTTGCAATGTTGGTCAATGTCGGAAATGTCTGTTTTTCAGAATCACCGGCGTAAGTAAAATAGGCCAATAATCTGCGTTTGAAGTAAGACAGGTTGCTTATCATGGCCAGTTCTCCGAGCGACTTCATTGGACCGTATCTGTAAATATGCTCTTGTATGTCTTCTACGTCGCGTGCCGTTAGAAAAGGAATCTGTTCAAGCTCTTCGCGTGTGGCGATGTTTATGTTAATCGGATTTTCTTCAAGATCGCACAGCAGGTCGAATGTTGTTTCCAGTGAGGTTGACTCCATGTCTTCAAATTCTCCGAGCTGATAAAGGTATTGCTCCCATTCATGCCGGTCTGCACCGGCCGTTGCAGGAAAAAATGACAAGCTGCAGACAATAAGGATTATGGAAATGGTTCTCGAAAGCATGTGTTTATAAGTGCAGATGAACGGTTACGCCCACGGATACGTGGCTGATGGTAATGATTATTTAAAGGTTGAATATTGAAGTAAGAAGATTCTCTGGCAATTTATGTCACAATTATGCCGTCACGCACATGTATGAGTTCTTCACTTATCATGTGTTCGAGTACATTTTTCAGTACATCCTTGTTAATTTTTGAGTTTGCCAATTCTGACACGGCATGTCTGCGTCCGTCGCTCAGCATGTCAGTTATTACTTTTTGTGCGGCATGAATCTCTTCGTCTGAAGTTTTCCTGTTGCTGTGGCTTATGCAAACATCGCATTGTCCACAGTCCGAACTGCGGGTTTCACCGAAATATCTCAGCAGTTGCCGGCTACGGCAGATGTCGTCATTCTCTGCATAAGCAATCATTGCGTTTATCCGCTCTATGTATTCGGCTTTGCGGTCATCATACACCTCATGGCTGAACACCAGCAGCTCTGAGTCTTCTCTGCGTTGCAAGTATTGAATATGTGGAATTTTCTTGCGGGGAATGAAACGGAGTATCTGCCGTCTGTTCAAATCTTTCAATATGGTATATACTTCTTCCCGCTCAAGTACGGTCTGCATGGCTATAAGACTTTCGTCAATGTAACAAAAGTCGGAGAACAAGCCTCCGTAGTTTCTCAGCAGAGCGGTAACTACGGCATTTTCATGTCCGTTAAGGCTGTCAAGCCGGTAAAGGTCTTCACGTTGCAGAAGCATCATTACCTGCGCCATATTTTCGCGTTCGTCTTCATATTCTATATATCCGGCACGCGAAAGTATTTTTAAAGCAGAGTTGACCGGTATTGGGAAATGATGGAAATATTGGCAAAACTTGTCGATATTGAATTCAAAACGACATCCGGAGCCGCTGCCCATTGCTATTTGATAGAAGTATGCAAGGTGTTCGTAAATCTGGCGTATATCGTCTTTTTCCGGGAATGTCTCACTTATTCTGCGTTTCAGCTTTATTTTGTCATTCCCGTCAAACAGTAAGATTGCGCGTGCCGGCTTGCCGTCGCGTCCGGCACGACCTGCTTCTTGGAAATATGCTTCTATCGAGTCTGGACTGTCTACGTGTATTACTTGTCTGACATCGGCTTTGTCTATGCCCATACCGAAAGCGTTTGTGGCAACCATTACGCGCACTTTGCCTTCCTGCCAGTCTTTTTGTCTGGCATCTCTTACGGAGTTCTCAAGTCCGGCATTATAAAATGTGGCACTTATTCCGGCAAGACACAGCTCTTTGGCTATTTCTTTTGTCTTTTTCCGGCTTCGCGCATACACAACTGCAGATCCGTCAGATTCGCCAAGCAATCTGAACGTTTCGCGCATTTTATCTTCAGTCCTGCTGACTAAGTAGGCAAGATTTTTGCGCTCAAAGCTCATGCGGAAAACGTTCTTTTGCCTGAAGCCAAGTTTGTTCTGTATGTCATCAACGACACGTGGTGTAGCTGTTGCCGTAAGTGCAAGGATTGGTACGTCCGGTTTGATTTTTCTTATCTCATTAATTTTCAGATAAGATGGACGGAAGTCGTATCCCCATTGACTTATGCAGTGAGCTTCGTCTACGGTGACAAAGCTTACTTTCATGTGATTTAACTTTTTAAGAAACAGTTCGGAAGACAGTCTCTCAGGCGATACATAAAGCAGTTTTATTCCGCCGAATATTGCATTTTCAAGTGTGGATATGATATCTGCGTGCATCATTCCGGAGTGTATGGCAGCAGCTTTTATGCCACGTTGACAGAGGTTGTCCACCTGGTCATTCATCAGCGCAACAAGCGGAGTAATGACAAGACACACTCCTGACATGGACAAAGCCGGAACTTGGAAGGTTACCGACTTGCCTCCGCCGGTCGGCATAAGGCCGAGCGTGTCGCGGCCGGCACATACACTGTCAATAATTTCACGTTGTATTCCGCGGAAGCTGTCGTATCCCCAGTAGTCATGGAGAATTTTGATATACTTGTCCATACACAGTAAATACTTTGTCAAGAGAGTGAATATTGGCTTTTGTTCATTCAACTTTCTTCTGAAGGTCTTATGTCTTCGATTTGCAGTTGGACACCATTATGCTTGAATACATTGTCTTCAATGGTATACGCGATGTCAAAACTTCGTTTAGACTTTATGTAACGTACAGAGCCGCTTTGACCGAAAGCTATGCCGTTCATTACGTTATTTGACTTTGAGTCGACAAGTTCGAGCTTGATATGTTCTTGTTCTCGGCCCACCACTTTACTTGTTCCGAAATCATAAACGTCTGTTGTGCAGAACAATGGTTTTTGATTCATCGGACCGAAAGGACCGAACTTTCTTAAGTCAGCATGCAATTTACGTGTTATATCTTTGAAATCTATCATTGCATCAATGTCAAGCATTGCTTCTGTTTGTTCCGGTTGTATATGTTCGTCTACATAATTTTGGAAACGCCTGCGAAATTCAGGAACATCAGCCCATTTTAGTGTCAATCCTGCCGCGTAAGTGTGTCCTCCGAAATTGATGAGCATGTCTCGACAGCTTTTGATTGCTGAATATACGTCAAAACCGGTAACACTTCTGGCCGAGCCTGTGGCAAGATCATTCTCACGTGTAAGCACTATTGTTGGGCGGAAATAGATTTCCGTCAGACGTGAAGCAACGATACCTATCACACCTTTTTTCCAGTTCTCGTCATACAAAACTATGCTTGAATGTCGTTTTTGGCTCTCTATTCGTGATATTATCTGATTGGCTTCTTCTGTCATCTGCTTGTCTATGTCCTTACGCTGCTCGTTGTACTCGTTTATGTGTTTTGCTGATTTCAGCGCGTTGCTCAAGTCTTTTTCTACAAGCAAGTCCACACTCTCACGTCCGTTCTCCATCCTTCCAGAAGCATTTATGCGGGGCCCGATTTTGAATACAATGTCGCTCATGGTCAGTGTACGTCCGCTAAGGCCGCAGATGTCTATTATTGCTTTCAGGCCGACGCTTGGATTTTGATTGAGCTGTTTCAGTCCGTGAAAAGCCAGGATTCTGTTTTCCTCAATTACAGGTACAATGTCGGCAGCTATACTGACGGCACAGAAATCAAGCAAAGGTATCAGCCTTGAAAACGGTATGCCGTTGTTTTTCGCAAAGGCCTGCATGAATTTAAAGCCGACACCGCATCCGCATAAATGTTTGAAAGGGTAGGTGTCGTCTTCGCGTTTGGGATTCAGTATTGCTACGGCCTGCGGCATTTCTTCATCAGGCACGTGATGGTCACAGATGATGAAGTCTATACCGAGGCTTTTGGCATAAGCTATTTCAGCCATGGCTTTTATGCCACAGTCAAGTATAATGACAAGTTTGACACCTGTCTGCTTTGCATATTCGATGCCTTTGTAGCTTACTCCATATCCTTCGTCGTAACGGTCGGGAATGTAGTAATCAATGTTTGAATAGAACTGTTGTAAAAACTTGTAGACGAGTGCCACGGCTGTACAGCCGTCGACATCATAATCACCATACACCAAAATACGTTCCTTACGTCCCATGGCATCATTCAACCTGTCAACCGCAATGTCCATGTCTTTCATCAGGAATGGATTTATCAGGTCGTTTAATTGTGGACGAAAGAATCGTTTAGCCGCTGATTCGGTTGTTATACCACGTTGTATCAGGATACCGGCCAATATGGGGCTTATACCTATTTTTGTGCCAAGTTCTTCAGCCGCCTTTACTTGTTCTGATGTCGGTTTCTCGTAATTCCATTTGAAGTGCATTATATCGTTATTTTATTTTTTCTTGACTCAATGTGTGCAGTGCAAGTGTAAGCTAACCGCACAAGGAACATGGAAAAGATGTAACCATGTCTCACCAATATGTGCCATGCCTTGTTGTAAAGAGCGTGTAAAGTTACAAAGAAAAAACAAGAAATGAGTGATTTCCTATGGAAAAGTATAGAATTTCACGTTTAATACAATGATTGTAAAACAGCTTGAATAAAAGAAATAAGCTGAAAGGAGCATGACCCTTTCAGCTTATTATCATAGTTGAGATTTTGATTAAGTGATCAGATTCCCAGTTTCTTGCGGATATCTTTAGGTATGGCATTTTTATTTACCATGAAGTTCATTGTTTTGTAAGCAACGAAGTTTTTGCTCATGTACCAGATACCTTTGTAGTCACCGTATTCACCCCATGAGTTCTTCACCATGTAGAACTGGTTGCCATTTTTGTCCTTGGCAATACCGAAAAGGTGCATGCCGTGGTCGTCTGTTGTTTCCCAGTTATCGTAAGCCTCTTGGCGCATCTCCTGTGTAGGAACAATTTCAGGAGCATCAACTCCAAGTGAGTCGAGCTTGCTTCTCTTTTCTGTTGAAGACAGCTTAAACCACCTGTCAGCATCAGTTCCGGCCATACTGCGGGCTTTTTTTACATCGTAAGCCATACCAAGACCTTTGCGTGTAAATCCGTCTTCTGTAACGTCACCACCCCAGGCAATGGTGTAGCCTTCATTGATGGCATTGTCGATGATACGCATCATTTCGTCCATTGGAACATTGTATGACGGTTTCCAGCGCCAGTTGTCCTGTACTTCGATTGCAAACTGAGTATAGAACGGATGATGGGTAAAACTTGTTATTGACACGTAGTCATCAAGATTGATGCCGAGGCTCTCTGCAAATGTCTTTGGGGTATATTCTTTTCCTTCATATACGAATTTTTCCGGACACTTTCCGAGATATGCGTCGATAATACCTTGCAGGCCTTGACGCCACTGTTGTGAAATCTTTTTAGACTTGCTCTTTGAAATGGCAGCCACGTAA
>CALNFG010000029.1 GCA_939792625.1 uncultured Prevotella sp. | reverse complement strand
CCCGCCGCACCGCCCTGCAGTGCCTCTGGAAGTCGGGGCTCAAGGGGCAGGCCGTGTTCAACAGTCTCAAGGCCGAGGCCGCGCCCGAGGCGCTCATACTGTTCAAGCATGTTGAAAGTCCGATAATAAACAGCGACGCCATATGATAAAAGACATTGTTTTCTATTTTTACGGCTACGTAGTCTTTTTCTACAGTATGGGACTGATTGTCTCATACGTAGTCCTCATGTGGCTCGCCGGCATAGGCATAGTGCGCCGCAAGCGCGGCGGCATGAGCCTCTATGCCAAAGAGATAATCGACAGCAGCCCGTACACTCCGGGCGTGTCGATAATAGCTCCGGCGTACAACGAGGAGCGTACCATTGTTGAAAACGTCAACTCGCTGCTCGGCCAGGAATATCCCACGTTTGAGGTAATCATCGTCAACGACGGCAGCCGCGACAAGACTCTCGAGCTGTTAATCGAGAATTTCAGCCTTGTCGAAGTGCCCTTTGCCTACGTGGAGTACATCCACACCAAGCCGTACCGCCGCCTGTTCAAGTCTACCGACCCGCAGTATCACCGCCTTATCGTCGTCGATAAGGAGAACGGAGGTACGAAGGCCGACGCCGTAAACGCCGGGCTCAACGCCTCGTCGTATCCTTATTTCATCAACACCGACGTGGACTGTATCCTTGCCCCCGACGCCATTTCACAGTGTATCATGCCCATACTTCAGTCTGACGACGTTATAGCCGTCAGCGGTGTCATGGCCACGTCTAACGGATGCAAGGTGGAGAACGGCCGCATCAGCGACCCGCGTCCGCCCCACAGACCGTGCGCCCTGTTCCAGACTCTCGAGTACATGCGCTCGTTCTTCGTGGGCAAGATGGGCTGGTCGTCGATCAACGCCATGCCCAACGTGTCGGGCGGATACGGCCTTTTCGACAAGAAGGTGGTCATTGCGGCCGGCGGATACAGCGGCGACTCTTACGCCGAGGACATGGACATGCTCATCCGCATGGTGGGCTACTGCTGCGACTTCAAGCGCAAGTACCGCGTGGTGCAGGTGCCGGCCATAAGCTGCTGGACCGAGGTGCCGCCCAACATCAAGGTGCTTTACCGTCAGCGCGTGCGCTGGGGCCGCGGTCTGCTGCAGACTTTCGTGCGCCACCGCCGCTTCCTCTTCAACCGCAGATACAGACAGCTGGGCATGGTCACGCTGCCTTACGTCCTTATATTCGAGCTGTTCGCGCCGGTGATTGAATTTATCGGTTTCACCGTGTTCGTGTATCAGGCCCTCACGGGCGTTGTCAACTGGACTTCGGCGCTCGTCATCTTCCTCGGTCTTTACACGTTCTGTATCATCCTGTCGCTCGTAGTCATGTTCAACGACTACACGCTGGGAGGCTCGTTCCGCCGTCCGCGCTCTTATCTGTGGGTCATCTGCGCGGCCCTGCTGGAGCCGTTCCTTTACCATCCTCTCACCGTGATATTCTCGCTGAAGGGATATTTCAACTATGTGTTTAACCGCCGTGCCGAGTGGGGCGACATGAGCCGCAAGGGATTCACCCCGGGCAACGACAAGGCCGCGGCGCCCGCGGCAGCGACTGTCGCGCCCGCCGGAGCAGCCGTCAACGAGAAAGGAGGCAACCCATGAAGAAATACGGATGTCTCGTCTCCTGGATAATGCTGTTCCTGTTCGTCACCGGAGTTTACGCCTTCAACAATATCTTCACTGACGACATACAGACGCCCGACTATTACGCCTCGCATGCCCGCTCGCTGTTCGAGCGCGGAAAGTGGGCCGAGGGCAAGCAGTATGTCGACGAGGGACTGAAGTATTATCCCGAAACCAACGATTTGAACGAGCTTAACGGCCGTTACTATTTTCATCAGAAAGACTATGACAATGCCCGATACTTCCTCATCGTGGCCGTTCGCGACAATCCCGAGAACGTGCGTGCGAAGCAGATGCTCGTCAACGTTGAGGAACAGACCGGCAACTACTCGAGCGCAATCTGCTACGTCAACGAGCTGCTCGAGATAAATCCCTACTGGCAGGGCCTGTGGCGCAAGAAGATAGGACTGTTCCGTCTGCAGGGCAACGACGTCGAGGCAGACCGCCTGCTGAAGCGTCTGCACCAGATATATCCCAACGACTCGGCCGTGCAGAACGACTATGCGTACAGTCTGGAAGAGAAATACACGCGCCTGAAGAAGAAGGGCGACCGCACGTCGGCCATAGAGTCGCTGTATGAGCTGATAGAGGCCCGTCCGTACAGCCAGGCTTATTATCTTGACCTTACCAACCTGCTGCTCCAGCAGGGCAACACGGAGGAGGCCCTCAGCATAGCCGGACGCGGAGCGTCGGCCATTCCCGGCAGCACGGCTCTCGTGCTGAAGAAGGCCGGCATACTGGCGGGCGAGGCCCGTTATCAGGAGGCCATGGCCTTTGTCAAGTCGCGCATGCGCTACAACCGCAGCGCGTCGCTGGCCCGCTTCTACAACGGCCTGCTTACCGAAGCTGCCGAGGCCGCCCGCATGAACGACCCGTACGTGCTTTACGGCAAGGTGTACGAGACGTCCAAGAGCGACGAGGCGCTCGACTATATGCTCAACACCTCGCTCACGCGCGGCTATGACGAAGACGCGCTTTACTATCTTGCCGAGGCCCGCCGCCGCCGCGGTGACCGGCCGGATTTGCTTTACAAGGAATATACCGTCTACAAGCGCATGGGCAACACCGGCAAGGCCGGCTCGCTGCTGGCCACCCTTGTAGCCATGGACTCTACCAATACCGATCTTGCCGATGAACTGGCGCTCAGCCGCCTGCATCAGGCCGGCAGTCTCATTGCCGACGGGCTTTATTCCGAGGCGCTGCCTTATGCCAGGGCAGCGGTGCGCCGCAGCCATGACCCCGAGATAAAGGTTTCAGCCCTCAACCGTGAATATTCTTGCTATTACGAGATGCGCGATTATGACAATGCTCTGGCCGTGCTTGACATAATACATGAGGTTAACCCCGATGAAACGGGATATTTCGTTAAAAAGGCAGATGTCCTCAATCGCTGCGGGCAAACGTCTGTGGCGCTGGCCATGCTCGACTCGGCCCTGCGCGACACGTCGCGGCTTGAGATGCGTGCGGCATACGTGGCCGCATACGAGGAGATAGCCGTGCCTTACATAAAGGGACTTATCGACGAAGGCGCTTCTTTCCGTGCTTTTACCGAAAGCTCGCGGCTGGTCGAGGTCAATCCTTCATGCGTGGAGGGCCTGCAGTATGTCATCGGCATGGCCGACCTGCTGGGCCGTTATGACGCTTACGACCGTTATGTGGCACAGGCCCGCTCGATATATCCCGAGCGTACGGACTTCATCGTAAAGCAGGCCGCAGTCTACAGCCGTACAGGGCAGCACCGGCGTGCCATCGACATGCTGCGCCCGTGGCTTGACTATTACCCGCACAACAAGGGCATCGTGGGAGCGTTCTCAGAGAACAGCGGATACGAGGCTTACGCGCTTATCAAAGACCACCGGCCCGACTCGGCGCTGGCCGTTACCGACGAGGCTCTGCGCTTCGACCCCGACAACGGCGAGCTGCTGCTTGCAAAGGGCACGGCTTACGAGGCCATGCACGAGTATGACTCGGCCTACCATTATCAGCTGAAGTACAAGCCCGGCGAGGCCGAGGCCGCTTCTCACCGCCGCCATCTGGCCGGACTTGAGAGCAGGGCGTACAAGAACGAGGCCGGAGTGGAGTATCTGCAGGGCCGCTACGGTGACGCCGATGTCATAACATCGGTGGCCACGGCTTACTATACACGCAAGGAAAAGAACAATATATACACCGGCCGGCTCAACTATGCCGGACGTGACGGCAGTGCCGCCGGCGAAGACCCCGAAGACCAGGTGCCGGGAGGCGTGGGCCTGCAGGCTCAGGCCTCATGGGAACACCGCTTCTCGCCAAAGTGGAGCGGTGCTGTAACTGCCGGTGTAGCCACCAGATACTTCCCCGACATCATGGCCGAGCTGAAGGCCGAACGGTATTTTGACCGCGACGTGACGCTTGACGTGCATGCCTCTTTCCGCCGCATCAACACCTATTCAAAGACATACGTGTGGGAGCAGGTGGCAGCCGACGTTGAAGGCGGATGGATATTCGACGGCTGGGACGAGTCCAAGCACAACCTGATAGGCCTCGGCGTGGGAGCGTCGAAGATGTGGGACAGGCTGCTGCTCAGCGGCAAGGCCGACGCCTTCATACTGACCGACAAGATGTATGCCAACGCTTCGGCACAGCTGAAGTACTTCCCGCTTGACGACGGGCGCACCAACATCACCGTGGTGGGCAGCGTCGGCACGGCGCCCGAGGCCAACATGATAGACAACGCTCTGCCGGGCACGTTCGACAAGCTCAACACTTCAGTCGGTCTGGGCGGCTCGTATATGGTCAACAAGCACATCACGCTCGGACTGATGGGCACGTGGCACACGTTCTACAGCCAGCTCAACAACCGTCTCAACAACGATAACGGCGGTTACACCGACGTGCTTAATACGAAATACAGAAATCTGTTTAACGTTCATTTGCAACTGAGTGTACACTTCTGACAGAAACATATACAGATCTCTCCTCCTGCTGATTGCAGCCGCGATGCTGCTCGGCAGCTGTGCGGGGGCTGCGGCCGGGGGGCCGCAGAAGGTTGCCTGTTACAGCATAGAGCCGGCCCGTGGCGACAGCAAGGCCGATGCCCGTTGGGCGGCTTATCTGGCAGGACAGATTGAGCGGCGTTCGCGCACGGCAGATCTGGTGGTGCCGGCAGGCGAGGGCGGCGACAGCTGTCTGTATATAGAGGTGTGCGTCGATGCCGGCCTTGACCACGACTACGAGCTGCGCCGCAGCGACGGCGGTATCAGTCTCGCTGCACGCGATGACGGCAAGATGCTATGGCTGGTTTACCAGTTTCTGTCCGGTTGCGGTGACGGGCGCATTGACGTGAGCGACCTTGCGCCGGCAAGTATCAGCCGTGACGGTGCGGAGGGCGATTTCGCCTTCGAATACCGCGGCATTTACTCTCCGTCAAACTCCGACCCGGAGCTGATGCCCATAACGGCCACTCACAACGTGGATTATGACTGGGCCTTGTGGGGGCACAATCTGCGGCGGGTGTTCGGCGGCGATGTGCCCGAGGCGGCGCTCGCCCGGAGTGCCGACGGCAAACTCCGCAAGGAGCAGTTGTGCTTCTCGTCGGAAGAACTTTACAGGGCCGTGGAGACTTTTGTCGTAGACTACGGAGGCGAGGCTCCTGCCGATGAAACCGCACGTTTTGCAATAATGCCCGACGATAACAAGACCGTATGCCTGTGCAGCCGCTGCCGCAAGGCGGGCAACACGGCGGCGTCGGCCACTCCTGCCGTAAGCCGCATGCTGAAGCGGCTGGCCGGGAGATTCCCGCGATGCACGTTCTTCACGTCGTCTTACCATACCACGGCACAGCCGCCGGCCGGCCGCATGCCCGACAATGTGGGCGTGCTGGTAAGTGCCATAAACCTGCCCATGCGCACGGCTCTGGCCGGCAGTGGCGAGGCTGTGGCCTTCTCGCGGCTGGTGGAACGCTGGCGGAAGGTGGTTGACAGAGTGTATGTATGGGATTACATGCGCAACTTTGACGACTATCTCACGCCTTATCCATGTCTCGGCGCGGTGCAGGAGCGGCTCAGGCTGTTCCGCTCGCTGGGCGTGAGGGGAGTGTTCTATAACGGCAGTTCGCCGTATTACTCATCGTTCGACGATGTGCAGACGGCAGCAATCGCGGCAATGCTGGTCAATCCCGACCTGCCGTTAAGCAGTTATGCAGACAGCTGCTTCAGCCGTTACTATCCCGTGACGGCCGGCGTGCTGGCTCCGGCTTACCGTTCGTGGGAAGATGCCGTTGCCCGGCGCGGCGCCACATTGCCGTTTTACGGAGGCATACGCGATGCCGTGAAGACATGGCTCGAGCCTGCGGCCTACGCCGCGTACTGCGATTCGCTCGACCGCAGGGCCAAGCGTACAGTCGACGCCGAGCGCACAAGGCTCAACCGTCTGCTTACCGCCACGTGGTTTACCCGCCTGGAGCTGCTGCGTGTCGGCTGTGGCGGACAGGTGCCGGGCGCACGCTGTGTGGACGGTCTGCGCGGATACAAGGCGTTTGAAGACATGAGTGACTATAAGGAAACCAACGGCTCGTTGGACAAATATATAAAAGGATGGGAAAAAGCAAAACACTGAGCATGGTTTTCCGCATGGCGTTGCCTGTATGCCTTGCTGTGGCTGCCGCGGCGCTTTCTTCCTGCCGTAAGAGCATAGGCATGACCACGGTGGCCGTGGCCGACTCGGTACGCCATTATTATCCGGTGATGACGGGCGAGATTCTCAATCTGTCTTACGAACTGGAGAACACCGGCGACCAGCCGCTCATCATCCGCGACATACAGACTTCGTGCGGCTGCATAGTGCCCGAGCTTGATACGCGCATGCTGCTGCCGGGAAAGAAGGTGAGGCTGCTCTTCAAGTATAACAGCGCCAAGAACATCGGCTACGTTGACCATACGATACGGATATTCGGCAACATCAAGCCTACGGGCATCTGCAAGCTGAAGTTTGACATCAACGTGGTGCCCAACGCCGATTATACCCGTGACTACGAGGAACTGTACAAGGAAGCCGTGGAGCGCAGCAACATCATACGCGGACTGGTTGACGGTGACGAGTCGGAGAAAGGCTACTGGACCGACGACATCGGCCACGACAGCCGCGAGCAGGAGCAATATTTCTGGAGAAAGAACAAATAGTTATAATTAATTTAAAAGCGAAAAAGTATGAAAAGAAAGGAGATTTTTAGACTGATGTTTCCGGCAGCGGCATTTGCCGGCATGGTGCTTCTTGCATCATGCTCTGCCGATGAACTGAATTCCGGCGGCGGCTCTACGATAGTGCCTCCATCGGGAGAGACTGTGTCGTCAGGCACTGTAAACTTCACCAACAACACGTCGATGACCATCGGCAACGGCAGCATAACCGAGGGCACAACGAGAACTGCGTGGATGACGCGCGGCGTATCGTTTGACTTTGACGGCAATGAGGCTTGTACGTTATCAATGGAAGGGCAGCCGGATTACGAGGCACAACCCGGCACTATAATAGACGAAAATGCAAATAAAGAAATCCTAGATGTTAGCGGTAAAAATGTAACGGTAAATGCCGGAATTGAGTGTTCCATCAACAGTAATGAAACCCGTGGCCGTATAATAAATACCGATATTTACGTGTTCGGCACATTCAATTTGAACACTTTTGTCAATGATATAAGCAAGGGCACGGGCCGCATAATTGTGTATGAGGGAGGTGTGTTAAACATTAATGACCTGAAAGGAAAAGAACTTTCAAACATCACGATTCTGAATTATGGCGGTACCGTGAATGTAAACGTTGACAATCTGACTATTGGCACAACGGCTGCATTTAAATCAAAGGGCAGTCTGAACATGGCAGATAAAGACCTTACAGTGTACGGCAAGCTGTATGTGGGCGGCGATCTTAAATGTAAAAGTATTACATCAAAACCGACAACGGATGATGTTGCGTTAATACATGTTCTCGGTGCATTGACAACTGATGAAGCTGTTGACTTTGACGGCAATGTGGACGTGTGCGTTGAAGGGCAGATGAATGTATATAAGATGATTGCATCAAACAGCGCCAACATACATGTTGACTGCAAGCTTGTGACAAATGACTATAGTACGGAGGATGTGGGAGTGAACGTTACCGACGGCGCAACTCTTTGCGCTTCTTATGTGAACACTCGACGTATGTCTGTTTCCGGAGGTCAGACAGGTAGTTGGACATATATATACTTGCCCGAAGCCGGTGTGATAGATGTAGATTATCTCAATCTTGGCAGTAATGCGCTTGTGCAGCCTTATAACTCAGGCAACGCTCTTGTTGATGCCAATAGGATTTCGATAGAAAACAGGGTATCGTGGGAGGATGTCTTAGACGGTAGTTTATATGTGAATTACGAAACTTTGGAAGCCGATGCCAATCCGACGGATATGACGCGCATCAACAAAGTGTCAATCAACGAAGGCAATTATGATTGCAGCCCAGGCTTTAGCGTTGACGAGCCGGAAGATCCTGACACTCCGACAGGCGATGGCGACATTGAGCTTGAAATAGACCTCGGTATTGATGAGGAATATACTCTAAAGGCAGATGACTTTGCCATACGTGTTAACGGCAAGTATGATGAGATAACGGTTGACGGAAATAATACAGCCACAGCTCTTAATAACATTAAGATAACTGAGGATGATTTGCGTGTGATTGTTTCAGGCATTACGGAAGCAATACAAGATGATCAGGATTATACTTTTGAGGTATGGATTTGGGTCGACAATGCCAAAGAAGTTTTACGTGAGGACGGCAGCGGACTGACCGAGTGGCGTGAACTTTTTGATGAGAATAAGAAACTTGAATGGGTTGGCGGACAGCCTGGAGCTGATAAGGATCCGTATGGTGAGGACATATCGAAAGATTATGTGACAGTAATAAGCTCTCCGGCCGGCTATCATGTGCGCTACAACGTTTACAGAGGCATTAGTGGTAATCCTGACGCATCTCTTGAGAATGAAGAAATGCGTTATCCGCTTGGAGATACGCCATACGTGAAAGTATCTGTCCATGTTCAGAAGCGTGACAGTTCTCCTGCCAATGATGCCGTTCCGGTTTATGAGCCGTTGGACGAGATACCTGAACCATAATAAGTCGCTGTCTGCCGGCGGTGTTATACAGTCGGCAGACAATGTTTATTTTATTGCAGAAGATTAAAATATTATAAAAAGCCATGAGATAGTTTTAACTTTAGTACTAATTTTAAAATTTTACAACAATGAAGAAAAAATTTTTATTTCTGTTGGCTCTGCCAACTTTGTTTTTCGCTTGTTCATCAGATGAAATAAGCGAAACGGGGCAAGGAGGAACAGAAACTCCTACAACGCCCACTGAAGAAGTTGCCGTAGTACAGAGTGTTGTTTTGAATGAGAACACAATGATGAGTATCGGCGACTTGAGTGTTACTGACGGTGCTTCTACACGTGCAGTGGAAGAAGGCACAGCTGCAAAGTTCTGGCTTAATATTCCTAATGAAGTACTTGCAGGAATTGATTACGAAATTGTGGCTGATGATTTTGCTATCCGTAAGAACGGTAAATACATCGACGATTTGACAGTTGATGAATTTGTTCCGAACAGTCCTGTTTATGCTCATTATGGTGATGTTGTTTCGATAAAGAACAACGGTAATCTTGGCATAGGTGTGGAAGGACTCGAAAACCTTGAATTGTGGGGAACAAACAATGAAAATCCTGAATACACTTTTGAGGTATGGCTTTGGGTTAATAACGAGCAAGAGCAGTTGAAGAATGACGGAAGCGGTCTTTATGAAAAAGTTCCTCTCTTTGATGCAGACATGCAGGATGAATGGATAGGAGAAGAGGATATAGATAAGGATGGCAATATCATTCCTGGAGAAGACATCACGAAAGATGTTACTCAGTACGGTCTTCAGCGTACAGCCGCAGACGGCGGTGAAGGCTATTATTCTGTTCGTTACAATGTTTACAGAGGCATTAGCGGAAAGGTTGTTGAAGGCAGTGGCTTACTCTATGGTGACTCTCCTTACATCAAAGTGTCAATCAGCGTAAGAAGGACAGACTTGTTGGAAGGTGTTGACGGCACAAAGCAGAACATAATTAAGCCTGTTTATCCTACTGATAGCAATTCAGCTCCCCACAAGTCACTTTCTAAGGACTCAAGTGATATCTTATCAGTGAAGTGATATCAAGTCAGTGCTTTAAAAGTATCAAGGATTGACTAATTTTGGCTTTTTATAAGCATCTCATAGCTTAAAAATTATTATTGGGAAACCGCCCCTGTGAAGGGTCGGTTTTCTTTTTTTTATCGGGAGGGATGGGAGGACCGGGAGAAGCAGGGAGGACTGAGAGAGCCGGGAATACCGGTAAGGCTTGTGAGAGCCGGCAGGTCGGGATAACCGGTGGTAATCGAATTTGATGAGGGTGTTGTTATCCAACTTTTTAGTAACTTTGCGGCCGTTATGCGAAAATCAGGAGAAAGGGCGACCGGAATGTACGGCGCACTGGTGCGCATAGGCGTGCCGATAGTGATAGGACAGATAGGTAACGTTGTGCTGGGATTTGCCGACAATATCATGGTGGGGCATCACAGCACTGAGGAACTTGGTGCCGCCGGCTTTGTCAATACGATGTTCACGCTGGTGGTGCTGTTCTCCACGGGCTTCTCTTACGGGCTGACGCCGTTGGTGGGCAGTATGTTCGGGCGTGGCGACAGCGACGGCATAGGGCGGGCGGTGAAGAACAGTCTGGCGGCCAACATGGTGCTGTCGGTTGTGCTGGTGGCTGTGGCGTCGGTGTTCTGTCTGAACATCCACCGCTTCGGCCAGCCGGAGGAGCTGCTGCCGCTGATGCGTCCTTATCTGTGGGTTAACATCGCTTCGCTGCCGTTTCTGTGCTGTTTCAACACGTTCAAGCAGTTTTTTGACGGCATCACCGACACTAAGACGCCGATGTTCATCATCATCGGCGGCAATCTGCTGAACATATTCGGCAACTGGGTGCTTATCTACGGCGAGCTGGGGGCTCCGGAGCTGGGGCTGCTCGGTGCGGGTGTGTCGACGGCGCTGTCGCGCGTGCTGATGGCGGCGGCGTGTGTGGCTGTGTTTTTCCGCATGCGGCGCTACGAGGCTTTCGGCCGTGCTTTTGTTGCGGGGCGCGTGAGCCGTACCGAGGCGTGGCGGCTGGCGTCGCTGGGTCTGCCCGTGGCCATGCAGCTGGGCATGGAGACGGCGGCGTTCTCGCTGTCGGCCATCTTCGTGGGTTGGATAGGCACCACGGCGCTGGCCGCCCATCAGGTGACGCTCACCGTGTCGCAGCTGTTGTACATGGTGTCGAGCGGCATGGCGGCTGCCGTGGCCGTGAGGGTGAGTTATTTTGCGGGTCAGGGCGACTACGGGTCGGTGTGGCGCACGGCGATGTGCGGCATGCGGCTTGTGCTGGGCATAGCGTTTGTGCTGTCGGTGCCTGTGTTTTTGTTGAGAGACACGGTGAGCTGGTGGTTTACCGACAGTGCGGAGGTCAGCGTTCTGGTGGCTCAGACGGTGTTTGCGCTCATTGCTTACCAGATAGGTGACGGCATACAGTACACCTTTGCCAATGCTCTGCGTGGCATACAGTGTGTCAGGCCTCTGATATGGATTGCGTTTTTCTCTTACTTCGTGGTGTCGCTGCCGCTGGGGTGGCTGCTGGGCATAAGGCTGGGCTTTGGGCTTGTGGGCGTGTGGTGCGCTTTCCCGGTGTGTCTGACTTTGGCGGGGGTGATGTATTTTGTTTGCTTTAAGAGGAGGATGGAGAGGGGCTGAGAGGGCTGGGAAGGACTGGGAGGAACTGGGAGAGATGGGAGGGCTGGGAAGAACTGGGAGAGATGGGAAGGACTGGGAGGAACTGGGAGGGGCCGGGAGGAAGGCCCAACTGTTCATTTCTCATCTTACCGTTGTGTTTTCTCACCTTTGTTTCCTCATTTTTGTTTTCTCATTTTGTTTCACCTTTCTTTTTCTCCTATCATCAGCAGGTGGCGCCCGTCTTCGGCCGTTGTTCCGAAGATGTAGGTTGAGCCGCCGTCTTTCAGTTTGAGACGCCGGCGCAGGGCGTCGGCGGACAGGGGGAAGTTTCTCACGCTGATGTTGGCGCGGTCGGTGCCGGCGAGGGCGGCTTTCAGTTCTCGCTTGTTCATGGATGTTACGGTGTTTATGATGAAGCCGCGGCCGGGAAAGTCGGGCAGGGCGGCGGGGGATATGTACAGGTGGCTCATGGGGCTTACCTGGCTTATGCCGTATCTGCCGGCAAGGAGGGTGAAGCAGCCGGCTTTCATTATCGAGGAGTTGGGCTCGTAGAGGTGGAAGGGAGGGGTGAGAGGGCTGGGAGGGGCTGAGAGGGCTGGGAGAGATGGGAGGACCGGGTCGAAGCTGATGATTTGGCCGTCGTTGACGCAATATACTTTTTCTAAGCGGGTGTACCGGCGCGAGAGGACGAGCAGCAGCTCTTTGCACTCGTTGCCGGCTGACACGATGTGTACTTCGCCCACGGAGCCGCCGAAGTCGGCCGCGGCCTTGCGCCAGTCGAGCATGGGTGAGAGCTTTATCATGGTGAAGCAGGCCTTGTCGAGCAGCATGTCTTTAAGGGCGAGCATGTCGGGGGTGCAGTCGCTTATGGCGAAAGTGCGGGCTCCGGCGGCATCGCGGCGGGCGGGGTCGGCGTAAATCATGGTGACGGGGTCTGCCGAGGCGAGAATCTGCTCTGAATCGGCGCAAATTATCTCGGCCCGGGTAATGCCCAGCCGACTGAAGTTATGCCGCGAGATGTCACACAAACGGCTCTGACGCTCAACGTAGACGGCACGGGCGAACAGCGGCGCAAGGTAGGAGAAGTCGACGCCGAAGCCGCCGGTGAGGTCGAGGAGGGTGGGGCGGGAGAGTTGGGAGGACCGGGAGAGCAGGCGGCTGACGGTGTCGGCCTTGTATAGGGCTGTCTGCTGTGAGGAGCATTGCTCGAGGGCGATGTGCGGCGGGTATATCATGCCGTCGGTGGCGGCCCATGCGGGCAGCTTGGTGCGTGCCGTGCGGCGCCCTGCTATCTGGTCGAGGGCGTAAGGCAGGTCGATGTCTGTGCGGCCGGCATGACGCAGGGCAAGGCTGCGCACGTCGGCATCGGCGTTGAGGGTGATGAATTCTTCGGTGGTCATGGATTTTTTCTTTGAGGGAGGGATGGGAGAGATGAGAGGGCTGGGAAGGGCTGGGAAGGGCTGAGAGGGACTGGGAGGGACTGGGAGAAACTGGGAGGAGCCGGGAGAGATGTTACCGGTTGTCCCAGTACTTCCCAGTCCTTCTCAGTTCCTCTCAGCTCTTCCCAGTTTCTCTCTTCTCTTCTCAGTCCTCCCGGTTTCTCCCAGTCCTCTCAGTTCTTCTTCCTGTAATTTATTCTTGCTCTGGTCATTTCTTCTCTGATGCCGCCTTGTTTCAGGAATCGGGCTTTGGCGGCTTCGATGAGGCGGACCATGAGATAGTCGGTCTGGTGAATCAGAATGAGGGCGATGTTGGCTATTGTCTCGGCCGAACGGGAGGGCAGGCGGTCGCGGAAGAAGGCGGAGTCGGGGTGGGCGCGGCATACGGCGCGTGTCCTGACGGCCTTTGGCGAGTCTTTGGACCAAAGTTCCATACCCCGCACACGGATGAAGTCTTCGTAGTCGGCCATGAGTTCGTGGAGGCTCGCCTTTGCCACGTTGTAGAGCTTTATCTCGGTTTCTTTCGATGTGGTGGCGGCCTGACTGCCTTCCACGATGTTCTGCTTGCCGCTGCGCGCCGCCTGTACCATCTGGTCGACGGTGCGGTCGCCTTTTTCAAGGTAGGTGTGGGCAAAGTGGTAGGTTATGTCGTAGATGCACTCGGCTTTTTTGTAGACCAACAGCTTGCGGTATTCACCCTTCTGGGGGAGGAAATCGGTGTTCATGGCTTTTTTTTTCTTTAGTGGGAGAGATGGGAGGACTGGGAGGGACTGGGAAGGGCTGGGAGGTGATGTTTACGGTTGTCCCGGTACTTCCCGGTTTCTCTCAGTACTTCTCGGCTCTTCTCAGTTCTCTCTGTTCTTCTCAGCTCTTCCCGGCTTCTCTCATCGGTTATTTTATCACTTTATAGTATTTCTTTGCCGTGGCGCGCGATATGAGGTTGAAGTGCCACCACTCGGTGCGCAGGGGCTTGAAGCCGGCGTGACGCATCACTTTGCGCAGCAGTTGGCGGTTTTGCATGGCCCGGCGGCTGATGCGGCCGCTCTTTACGAGGGCCGCCTCGTTGTCGATGTGGGCTGCGCGGCCCATGTAGTCAATCTTTGTGCCCATGTCGAGGGTGTCGCCGTCGAGAGTGCATAGGGTGATGTCGACGGCCATGCCGTAGTTGTGCAGTCCGCCGCCGCGTGCCGGATTGCTCACGTAGAAGTATTCGGGCGTGTTCTTCACTTTGTCCCACATCTTCTGCTGTATGCTCATGGGGCGTGCCGCGTCGTAGACTTTCAGGCTGAGGTCGGGGCGTATCTTGCGCAGATACTGCTGGGCGCGGGCAAGGGCTGCCGCGGCTTTCGGGTGGAGGTAGGCGCGGGTGAGGTCGGTGTAAAGCACGGTGCCGGTGAAGTTGTCGGCCCGCGAGTACATCAGGCTGACCTTTATTGACTTGTCGCGGCTCTGCACGTCGACCATGCCCTGGCGCTCGAGCGACAGCTCCGTCCTGCTCTTGGCGCGGTCGCTCTGACCGGCCGCCGTGACGCACAGCATGGCGGCCAACAGCGATAGTGTGATGATTCTCTTCATGTCGGTATGGTTTTTCAGGCAAATTTAAGGCTTTTGGCACAGGCTGACAAGCTTTTGGGGATTTTTTTGCGGGAGGGACGCGGCCTCTGTTACGCATTTCGCCCCGCACGGCTGACTGCCGGGCGAGGCGGGATATGAAAAAACGCGGCGTGAAGGGTTACTTCTTGTGTTCAACGGTGTAGACCACGTTGCCGTTCTTGTCGATGAGGTGTAGCGAGAGCGACGTCTTGTCGGCGCACACCAGCGAGAAGCCGCTCACGCCCGAGCAGAACTGTGTGCCGTCGGTCTTTTCCACCTTCTCGCGGCTGAGCGAGCCGCTGGTGTTGACCACGTAGTCGATGTCGCAGCCGGGCTTGCGTATGTGCTGGAAGTTGTGTATGTGGCCGCAGATGTACATGGCCACGTTCTTGTGCCTGAGCAGTACGGGGTTGAGGCGCTTCTGCATGTCGGCGCGCTCTGAGTCGCTCTTGTCGGTGTAGGCGTATATGGGGTGGTGGCCAAGCACTATGACCCAGTCTTCTTTGGCGTCGGTGAGCGTCTTGTCGAGCCAGTCGAGCTGCTTCTGTATGTCCTCTTTGCCGGCGTCGGGATACTTCCCGGTGTCGTTGCGGTACTTGTCCATCATGGGCGTGGTGTCGATGAAGACGAGGCGCACGGTGAGTCCGTCGTCCTCAAGCACTTTGGTGTAATATTTGGCGGGCATCTCCCAGCGTGCGCTCACGGCCGAATAGTCCACGCAGGCCTGCGTGTTGCCGCGGTACTCGTGGTTGCCGCAGAGGGGATACCAGGGCAGCATCAGTTCGGGATGGGCGTAGATAAGCTCGTAGTTGGTCATCCAGAGCGGGTCGGTGGTGCTGCGCACTCCCTCGAAGTGGTGGACGTCGCCCGGCGCCGCCACACATTCTATGTCCACTGTCTCGGCCATGCGCCCCATCAGTTCGGCGATGGGCTTCTGGTCGTAGTATCCGTTACGTCCCAGGTCGTTGGCCACGTAGAAGTTTACGGTCTTGCCGAGCTTGGCCCACCCGGCGGGTGTCTGTGCCAGCACCGTCACGGCGGTGAGGGCCAGCATGAGAATGAAAGATGAGATTTTCTTCATGTGTAAATATTGTATTATTATCCGGCTGCAAAGTTGCGTATTTTGTGTTACAATTGCGTTACGCGATATTGTTATTTGTTTTACCGTGGTGTTACAATGGTGTTACGGGAGGGCTGGGAGGGACTGGGAAGAACTGGGAGGACCGGGAGGGGCTGGGATGGACCGGGAGAAATGGGAGGGGCGGGATGATTGGGTAAGCGGCTGAGCTTCAGGTAGTTGCCTGAAGGTAAGCTTTTGCCTCGTAAAAGGTAAGCTTTCGGGCGGCAAAAGGTAAGCTTTCGCAGGGCAAAAGATAAGCTTCCGCAGCGGCGGCGGCTGACGACGCCGTGGGCTAAAAACATGTGCCGGCTTCTTTGCCGTTTGCCGGCAAAGCGTTATCTTTGCAATCGCGGGTGACAGCCGCTGCTGTAAAGACATAAAAAAAGCAGAAGATACATGAACATCAACATGACCCAGTGGGCACGCGGACTGATGGCCGGCGGGCGCACGGCCGCGGTGCCGATAATGACGCACCCCGGCATAGAGATTATAGGAAAGAGAGTGGTCGACGCCGTGAGCGACGGCCGGGTGCATGCCGACGCGGTGAAGGCGCTGGCCGAAAGGTTTCCCACGGCTGCCGCCACGGTGATAATGGACCTCACGGTCGAGGCCGAGGCTTTCGGCTCGGACATAGTGTTCGAGCCCGACGAGGTGCCCGCCGTGCGCGGACGCCTGCTCTGCGGGCCGGCCGACATCGACGACATGAAGGTGCCGTCGCTGCGGGAGGGGCGCGTGCCGCAGTATATCAGGGCCACGATGCTGGCCTCGCGCGAGATAACCGACCGCCCCGTGCTGGCGGGCTGCATAGGGCCGTTCTCGCTGGCGGGCAGGCTCTACGACATGTCGGAGATAATGATGCTCATCATGGAAAACCCCGACGCGGCATGCAGGCTGCTGGAGAAGTGTAACGACTTCATCATGAAATACTGCATTGCCCTGAAAGAGGCCGGTGCCAACGGCGTGGTGATGGCCGAGCCTGCGGCGGGACTGCTGTCTGACGACGACTGCATGCGCTTCTCGTCGGTGTATGTAAGGAAGGTGGTGGAGGCCGTGCAGGACGACATGTTCACCGTGGTGCTGCACAACTGCGGCAACACCGGACAGTGTACCCGCGCGATGGTGGCCACGGGAGCTGCCGCCTACCACTTCGGCAACAAATGCGACATGGCCGAAGTGACGCGCGACGTGCCCGCCACGGCTCTCTCAATGGGTAACCTCGACCCCGTGACACTGTTCAAGGACGCCACGCCCGACGCCATGCGCGCCGCCACGACAGACCTGCTGCGTAGGATGAAGGATTTTCCCAACTTCGTGATTTCGAGCGGATGCGACACTCCGCCGCATACGCCTATGGCGAACATAGAGGCGTTCTTCGAGGGAGTGAGTCTTTTTAGGAGTTAAGGAGTTAAGGAGTAAAGGAGTTAAGAAGTAAAGGAGTTAAGACAATAGTCTTGTTGGTGTCTGCCGCAGCTTACGGGACTTACATGCCTCTTTACCCTATCCTCTTACCATCAACAAGACT
>CALNFG010000028.1 GCA_939792625.1 uncultured Prevotella sp. | reverse complement strand
GCCACGAAGCAGACTAAATCTGTTGGAGACGCCATGGCAGACAAGGCTGACTTCATGCGCAAGGTGAAGGCCAACGAAGTGGATGCTCAAAGCATCACGGCGAAGATAAAATTCACGCTCAGGGACGGGGTTAAGGACATGTCGGTGGGCGGCTCGCTTAGGATGAAGAAAGACGAAGTGATACGCATTCAGCTCACGCCGTTCGGACTGATGGAGGTCGGACGGATTGAGTTCACCAAAGATTATGTCCTCCTGATGGACCGCATGAACAAGGAATACATCAAGGCCGGTTATGCCGACGTCGGTTTTCTGCAGAAAAACGGACTTGATTTTTACGCGCTGCAGGCTCTTTTCTGGAACAAGCTGTTCATGCCCGGCAAGGCCGAAGTCACAGACAAGGCACTCGACAGTTTCGGAGTGACGACTGACAACCCCGCGGGCAACAATACGATAAGTCTGAAGTATGGCGACCTCGACTATCAATGGAGCGTTGACAGAACTACCGGACAGATAAAGTCGGTGGACGTAACGTATGGCAACAGCAGACCTGACGCAACATCGGTGACATGTACTTACGGCTCGTTTGAAAAACTCGGAACCAAGAAATTTCCTACGGACATCACGATGATGCTGAAGAGCAGTGCCCTGAAGAAGGGGACAAACATTGCTGTAAACCTGTCTGCCGGCAAGCTGGATACCGACAGTGACTGGGAGACGTTTACCTCAGTGTCGGGCAAATACAGGCAGGTGGACGTGGAAGACGTGATAAAAAGACTATTGAAACTGTAAATGAGAAGACTTCTGATATTGTTCTTGACCATGACATTGGCTTTCTCGTTGCCGGCGCAGACCAACAGGCAGCCGTCAAAGAAGAAAGCCAAGACAACGCGTGTGGTCAAGAAGCGCACCGCGAAGAAGAAAAAGAAAACTGCCGGATACTCCAATTCGTCAATCAAGGGACTGCGCAACCAGCGTGCCGGTGTGCAGCGCAAGATAAAGCAGCAGGAACAGCTTCTGCGTGCCAACAAAGCCGATGTGAAAAAGAGATTAGGCTCGCTGATGGTAATCAGTTCGGAGATAGACCGCCATCAGAAGTCGATAGACACCATACAGAACGAGATTTCCCACATTGACGACAACATAAGTATGCTGAGAAATCAGCTCGCCACGCTTGAGAAACAGCTTGACGAGCGTAAGGCAAAGTATGTGAAGTCGTTGCGCTATCTTGCCGGACGGCGCACGGTGCAAGACAAATTGATGTTCATATTCAGTGCGAAGAACTTCGCGCAGATGTACCGCCGTCTGCGCTTCGTGCGTGAGTATGCAGCCTATCAGCGTTCGCAGGGCGAGATGGTGAAGGCCAAGCAGCGCCAGATAGAAGAGAAGAACAGGCAGCTGCAGCTTGTGCGCGGACATAAAAACACTCTGTTGGACAAGGGCCGGCGTGAGCAGGCGGCTCTGCAGGGCAAGCAGGATGAGCAGAAAAGGATGGTGGCCACGCTGCAAAAACAGCAGAAAACCATACAGAACGTGATAGCCGAGCAACGCAGGAAGGACGCCGAACTCAATGCCAAGATTGACCGCCTGATAGCCGAGGAAGTGGCCAGGGCGAAAGCACGTGCCGCCGCCGAAGCCAAGCGTAAGGCCGAAGCTGCCGCCGCAGCCAAGCGTAAAGCGGAGGAACTGGCCCGCAAGAAGGCTGCCGCCGAAGCTGCTGCACGCGAGAACGCACGGCGTGTGGCCGAGGCGAAAGCCCGGGAAGAGAGGCTGAAGGCCGAGGCACGCGAAGCCGCCAAGCGTGATGCTGCCGAGCGTGAGAAGGCGGAACAGGCCGCCAGAGAAGCTAAGGCTGACCGCATAGCGGCAGAACGTAAGGCTGAGGTAGACAAAGAACGCAACAAGAGGGAAGTGGCCAAGGCCGAGAAACAGGCGGCTGCCGCGGCCGAGATGGACAGCCGCGACCGCAAGCTGAGCGGCGATTTCGAGAGTAACCGCGGACGTCTGCCAATGCCGTTGGCCGGCTCGTGCCGCATAGTGAGCCACTACGGGCAGTACAACGTGCCGGGGCTTAGGAACGTGCGGTTGGACAACAAGGGTGTTAACATTCAGGGACAGCCGGGAGCGAGAGTACGTTCGGTGTATGACGGTGAAGTGAGTGCCGTGTTCAACTTTGACGGAAGCATGATTGTCATGGTGCGTCACGGCAGCTATATCTCTGTGTATTGCAATCTGAACTCTGTCAGTGTACACCGCGGCCAGCAGGTAAGCACCGGTCAGGCTCTCGGCACCGTCGGACAGGACAACATCCTGCAGTTCCAGCTGAGGCGTGGCACGGCCAAACTTAATCCCGAATCGTGGCTGCGGAGATGATGTCGCGGCTGTGACATAATGTAAGAGCTGAGGTTTGTATGCCTTGCATATTGTAATCTGCGAAACTTGTGTCCGTGCCGCTGCTTTTAAGCTTCTGTGACGGCTGAAAACGCTTTTCATGATACATAAAACAGCATGTTGATGTGCAAAAGGCATCCTTCGGTGAGGCAAAAGATAAGCTTTTGGCCTGCCGAAGGATGCCTTTTGTGTGTCGTAAAGACGGCTTTTACGCATGCCGGAAGCCTCTTTCTGCCTCGTTTCGGGACGTCAGGCGTTGCTCACCCGGCATGGTGTGAAGGCTAATGCGCTGGGGCTTAATGTGTTGACTCTGCACACTTGTTTCTGCGATATTCCCGGCCGGAGATTTCTTTCCGTAAAATATCGCCTTCTCGGAGAGTTGACGAAAATCAAAGTGTAAGTGTAAGCAGTCTTTTTAGTGCCAATGTGTAAACACGTCGTTCCGTGCCGGCATGCACGTTCGCAGTCTTGCCCGGACAGCCTGCTTCCGGTCTGTACAGTCTCCGCCGGTTTTGCATATTTTACACACAAGCCGGAAAAATGTCATTCAAAATTGCAGTATAAGAAAAAATTTGATTACTTTTGCCGAATAATAAGGTACGAGGATTCATGGACGATAAACTTAGAATCATTATCAGCGGCGGAGGCACCGGCGGACACATCTTTCCCGCCGTGTCGATAGCCAATGCCATAAAGGGCAAACATCCCGATGCCGACATCCTCTTTGTCGGTGCCATCGGGCGCATGGAGATGCAGCGCGTGCCCGCCGCCGGCTACAGGATAGTGGGTCTGCCGATATGCGGCTTTGACCGTAAGAACATGTTCAAGAACGTGTCCGTGCTGCTGAAGATATGGAAAAGCCAGCGCATGGCAAAAGACATAATCCGCAAGTTCAGACCGATGGCTGCGGTGGGAGTCGGCGGATATGCCAGCGGCCCTACGCTGAACGAATGTGCCAAGCACGGCATACCGTGCCTTATCCAGGAGCAGAACTCGTATGCCGGAGTGACCAACAAGATACTTGCCAAGAAGGTTGACCGCATTTGCGTGGCTTACGACGGCATGGAGCGTTTCTTTCCGGCAGACAAGATAATTAAGACCGGCAACCCCGTGAGGCAGGCTTTGCTCGACACTGCCGTGACACAGGCCGCCGCACGCCGCTCGATGGGGCTCGACGAGACAAAGAAGACGATTCTCATAGTGGGCGGAAGCCTCGGCGCAAGGACTATGAACGAGAGCGTGATGCGTCATCTTGACGACATGAAGGCCTCAGGAGTGCAGTTTGTCTGGCAGACGGGCAAGTACTATAACGCCTCGATAAAGGAACGCCTGAAGGGGCGTGACGACCTGCCGATGCTGAAAGTGACCGACTTCATCAGTGACATGGGCGCTGCATACAAAGCCGCCGACCTCGTGATAAGCCGCGCTGGAGCAAGCAGTATTTCCGAATTCTGTCTGATAGGCAAGCCCGTGATACTGGTGCCGTCGCCCAATGTGGCCGAGGACCATCAGACGAAGAATGCCCTGGCGCTGGTCAACAAGGACGCCGCGCTGTATGTTAAGGACGCCGATGCGCCGGACAAGGTTATATCACTGGCTCTCGACACGGTGAAAGACGACGCACGGCTTGCGGCCCTCTCCGCAAACATAAAGAAGCTGGCTCTGCCCGACTCGGCCGATGTCATAGCCGACGAGGTGATAAGGCTGGCACGCAGCGGTAAGACAAAACACTGAAACAGCATAACTTCAAGGCGGCGGACAGATGTACATGTCCATCCTGCTACGTGGCTGCCGCATGAAGCCGGGACCTTTGCGGCAGCGTTAATTTCTAAAACAAGACAATGGAACTGAACGATATAAAAGCAGTATATTTCGTGGGAGCCGGCGGTATAGGCATGAGCGCCATAGCCAGATACTTCCTCCGCAGAGGCGTGGTGGTGGCCGGCTATGACAAGACACCTTCGGCACTGACCGAGCAGCTTGAACGTGAAGGCATGCTGATACACTATGAGGAGAATGTTGACGAAGTGCCCCACGCCTGCCGCAACCGCGAGTCTACACTCGTGATTTACACACCGGCCGTGCCTGCCGGCCATAAAGAGCTGGTACACTTCCGCGAGAAAGGCTTCGACGTTGAGAAGCGTGCCCAGGTGCTGGGCATGCTCACGCGCACCCATAAGGGACTCTGTGTGGCCGGAACACATGGCAAGACCACAACGTCGGCCATGTGCGCACACATCATGCACCAGAGCCATGTCGACTGCAATGCTTTTCTTGGCGGCATAACTAAGAACTATGCGTCAAACTACATCCTCAGCAAGGAAAGCGACTACGTGGTGATTGAGGCCGACGAGTTTGACCGCAGCTTTCATTGGCTGCGCCCGTGGATGAGCGTAATCACGTCGGCAGACCCCGACCATCTCGACATCTACGGCACGAAAGAGGCTTATCTCGAAAGCTTCAGCCATTACACCGGACTGATACAGCCCGGCGGGGCTCTCATCATACACACCGGACTGGAATTGCACCGGCGTGTGCAGGAGGGAGTGAAAGTGTATGAATACAGCCGCGACAGCGGCGACTTCCATGCCGAGAATGTGGTGATAGCCAACGGCGAAATAACTTTCGACTTTGTTTCTCCCGTGGAGAACGTACCCGGAATACGTCTCGGACAGCCCGTGCCCGTTAACATTGAGAACGGCATAGCAGCCATGGCCATGGCCCAGCTCTGCGGATGCACGGCCGAGGAACTGAAATACGGCATGAAGACTTTCCGCGGGGTTGACCGCCGCTTTGACTTCAAGATAAAGACAGACCGCATAGTATTCCTCAGCGACTACGCCCATCACCCCAAGGAGATACGGCAGAGCGCCATGAGCATACGCGAGCTGTACCGCGACAAGAAGATAACAGCCATCTTCCAGCCTCACCTGTACAGCCGTACACGCGACTTCTACAAAGACTTTGCCGAAAGCCTCAGCCTGCTTGATGAAGTTGTGCTTTGTGACATCTATCCTGCACGCGAGGAACCCATACCCGGAGTGACTTCGCAGCTGATTTATGACAATATCGCTCCAAACGTAAAGAAAGTCATGATTCACAAGGAAGATGTGCCGGCATACGTCAGGGACAACGATTTTGAGGTGCTTGTCGTTTTGGGCGCCGGCGACCTTGACAACTACGTGCCCGAAATAGAGAAAATACTCTCAAGCAAGTACAGGTAAATGAAGCAGAAGCTGAAAGATACGCTCCGTATAGTCCTTTGCGTTGTTCTCGCAGTCTATGTGATTCTCGCCATGACCTCGTTTAACAACCCTAAAGAGACCCACCCCGTGTGTGGCAAGGTGACGATTAACATTGAGGACGAAAGCACCAACGGCTTTTTAAGTGCCGGCGAGATAAAGCGCATACTCGAGCGCAACCGTCTGTACCCGTTCAAGAAGCGTATGGCCGATGTCAACCCGCGCGACATAGAAGACAAGCTGAAAGACAGCCCTTTTGTGAAGACCGCGCAGTGTTACAAGACCACGGACGGGTGCGTGAACATAAGTATCACTCAGCGGCTGCCCATAATCCGCGTCAAAAACATCCGCGGCGAAGATTATTATCTCGATGATCACGGCGGCATAATGCCTAACTCGAGTTATACCTCTGACCTTATCATCGCCACCGGTTATATAACTAAGTGGTACGCGCGCAGGTATCTTTCCCTTCTTGCCATCGAGATAATGAAAGATGAATTCTGGCGCAACCAGATAGTGCAAATCAACATACGCCCCGATTTGGGCGTCGAACTGGTGCCCCGTGTGGGCGACCACATCATATATCTGGGCAGCCTGCCGCAGACTAAATACATCAACCGGCGCAAGGCTCTCATAGCCGGCTTCATGGCGACAAAGCTTGACAGGCTCGAAAAGTTTTACAAGTACGGTCTCAGTCAGGCCGGATGGAACAAGTATTCGTGCATAGACCTCGAGTTTGACAACCAGATAATATGTAAAAAGAAGAAATAGACAGAGAAACTACAAAACAGGAAAATAAATAGAAAACGTATGGCAGCAAAGGAGTTTATCGTAGCAATAGAACTTGGCTCATCTAAAGTGACTGGCATTGCGGGTAAGAAAAACCTCGACGGAAGCATATCCGTGCTTGCCGTGGTGAAGGAAGATTCGTCGTCGTTTATCCGCAAAGGAGTCGTTTACAATATAAATCAGACGGTGCAATGTATATCCAGCATCGTCAAGAAACTGTCGTCTGCGCTCAAGGCGGAGATATCCCGCGTGTATGTGGGAGTCGGCGGGCAGTCGATTGTCAGCGTGAAGAACGTCATCGTGAAAGACTTGCCCGAAGGCACGGTAGTTTCGCAAGACCTGGTCAACGAACTGATGGACATGAACAGAGCCATGTCTTATCAGGACAAGATAATTCTCGATGCGGCCGTGCAGGAGTATAAGGTGGACAGCCTGCTGCAGCTCAATCCCGTGGGCATACAGTGCAGCCGGCTTGAGGGCAACTACCTCAACGTGCTTTGGCGCAAGTCCTTTTACAACAACGTCTACAACTGTTTCGACATGGCCCGGGTGACCATTGCCGACATGTTCCCGGCTCCGCAGGTGTTGGCAGACAGCGTGCTGACCGATGCCGAGAAGCGTTCGGGCTGCGTGCTGGTTGACCTCGGAGCCGATACTACCACCGTTTCTGTTTATTATAAGAACATCCTGCGCCATCTGGTGGTAATCCCTTTGGGCGGCAACAACATAACCAAAGACATAGCCTCGCTGCAGATGGAAGAGTCGGAAGCCGAGGCAATGAAGCTGAAATATGCCAGCGCGTACACCGATGCTGAAAATATAGACAGCACGAAGACATACCCCATAGATTCTGAACGTAATGTGGAATGTCGCAAGTTCATAGAGATAGTGGAGGGCAGAATGCAGGAAATCATCGAGAACGTGCGGCATCAGATTCCGTTGGAGTTTGCCGACCGTCTGCTCGGAGGCATCATCCTGACCGGCGGCGGCTCGAACATGAAGGACATAGACAAGGCCTTCCGCAACTATATGAAGATAGAGAAGATACGCATAGCCAAGTTTGTAAGGCAGACGGTAACGTCGTCTTCTGCCGACACTTTAGCCCACAACGGCACCATGAACACCGTGCTGGCTATATTGGCGAAGGGCGAAATGAACTGTGCCGGCGAGGAAACACCCGAGCCGGGCGACCTGTTCGGGCAGGACCAGACAGTCCGTCAGGATTCTGTTGCAGCCGAAGCATTTCAGCCCAACAGACCGATGACACCCGCGGGGCAGTCAGGCGTGCGCCAGCCGGCAGACGCAGGCGGAAGCGGCGGAGGCCGGCTTGACAAGGCTAACGACATAGCCATAAACGAAGGCGGCACCCAACAGCCTGCCGAAAATAATACCGGAAAGGGAAAGAAGAACGCCAAGCGGAGCATAAGTAAACTGAAAATATGGTTTGACAAATTCTTGAAAGAGCCTGAAGAGTGAGTTTTGTGCAGGACGACACTTTTAGGGACAAATGAAGAAAATTATGACAGAGCAAGACACTACAAAGCAAGACATGACAAAACAGAATATGACAGAAAGACGCAGTATAGTCGACTTTGGCGACCCACCAAAGGAGAAGAGCATAATAAAGGTTATAGGTGTGGGCGGCGGAGGAGGAAATGCCGTCAACCACATGTACCGTGAGGGTATCCATGACGTATCGTTCGTGCTGTGCAACACCGACAGCCAGGCGCTTGCCGACTCGCCCGTGCCCGTGCGCCTGCAGCTCGGCGAGGAGGGACTCGGTGCGGGCAACAAGCCCGCGAAGGCACGCGAGGCGGCCGAGGAGAGCATCGACGACGTGCGCAGAATGCTCAACGACGGCACCAAGATGGTGTTCATCACCGCAGGAATGGGCGGCGGCACCGGCACGGGAGCCGCTCCCGTGATAGCCCAGGTGTCGAAAGAGCTGGGCATACTGACAGTGGGCATAGTCACCATACCTTTCCGCTTTGAGGGCGAGAAGAAGATTGACCAGGCCCTCGACGGAGTTGAAGAAATGTCGAAGCACGTAGATGCCCTGCTCGTAATCAACAACGAGCGCCTGCGTGAGATATATCCCGAATTGTCGGTTCTCGATGCTTTCGGCAAGGCCGACGACACTCTGAGCGTTGCGGCGAAAAGCATTGCCGAGATTATAACCGTACACGGACTGATAAACCTCGACTTCAACGACGTGAAGACAGTGCTGAAAGACGGCGGAGTGGCCATCATGAGTACGGGCTACGGCGAGGGTGAGGGCCGTGTGAAGCGTGCCATAGAGGACGCGCTCAACTCTCCTCTGCTAAACGACAACGACGTGTTCAACTCGAAGAAGATTCTGCTCAACATCTCGTTCAGCAACGACAAGAACTCCAAAGGCGACATGAAGATGGAGGAAATGAACGACGTGAACGACTTCATGGCCAAGTTCGATTCGAAGTTCGAGATAAAGTGGGGTATCGCGATAGACCCCGAACTGGGCGACAAGATAAAGGTCACCATTCTTGCCACGGGCTTCGGCATAGAGAATGTCGACGGAATGAACTCTCACATCAAGAAGATTACGCAGGAGGAACGTGAACTCCGCGCCGAGAAGGAAGAAAAAGCTGACCGTCGTCGCGAAAACTATTACGGCAAAGATTCTAAGGAAACAAAGCGCCGTCTCAACATTTACATCTTCAGGGATGCAGACCTTGACAACGATGACATTATATCTTCGGTCGAGTCAACCCCGACGTACAGGCGCACACAGCGTGAGATAAATGAGATAAGAAATCAGGTCGCCACCGAGCAAGTAAAGAAGAAAGAGGTAGACGACAGCAAGATACAGGGCACCATCAAGTTTGCGTGACGGCCACCGGAGCTTAACCTGCGGCTCTCCGCGACTATTCATAAACGTTTAAATTAAATATATTATGCTGTTTGATCAAGTAAGCAATGATATCAAGGAGGCTATGAAGGCCCGCGACAAGGTGCGCCTCGAAACCTTGCGCAACATAAAGAAAGTGTTCATAGAGGCAAAGACCGCGCCCGGCGCGAACGACACTCTCGAAGACGCCACGGCGCTGAAGCTGTTGTCGAAGCTGGCCAAGCAAGGACGCGAGTCGGCCGACACGTATGCAAAACAGAATCGTCAGGACCTGGCAGACGCAGAGCTGGCCCAGGTAGCGGTAATAGAAGAGTATCTGCCCAAAGCCATGACTGAGGCCGAGATTGAAGCAGCCGTCAGGGAAGTGATAGCCCGGACGGGTGCCGCAGGCATGAAAGACATGGGCAAGGTGATGGGCGCAGTGTCGAAGATTACGGCAGGCCGCGCCGACGGTCATGCCGTGTCAGAGGTGGTAAAGCGGCTTCTGGCCTGACGGAAAACATGGATTTTACGGGCGGACGGACATTTTCTTTGTCTGTCCGCCTTTTTGTTTGCCGCCGCTCACACGAACAGTTCTTTAAGCACAGGCAGCGATTTCAGTTCGGGAAAACCGGGCATGTGTATCTCGTAATATCTCAGAATGACGTCTGTCGTATGGTTGCGCTCCTCGCGCGTCATTCTGAACAGGTGCATCGTAGGGTAATTCATTCTCAGCAGCACGTTCATTCTGGCAGCCTCGTCGGGTGGCAGACAGTCGGTGTGCAGGGGCATGTCGGTGCAGAAACAGGCCGCGCGCAAGTCGAAGCGACAGCCCGGCACGTAGTGGTCGAGGTTGGGATAGAAACCGAAGAATTTAGTCATGCGGGTCATGAATACGAGATGAAAGTTGGCAAAATTCCCCTTACATCCGTCCAGCCACCTGATGCTGTTCTCCGTGTAGGCAAAAGTCAGCTCGTCAGACAGCTCCCTGCGTGTGGCGGCACGCAGAAATTCGGCCGTGAACATGGCTGTCGACAGTTTCAGCGGGTCAAACGGAATGGAGGCGAACGGCACGTCGATGCGCGCCTCTTTCATGGTGTGCAGGCGTGTGCGCGACCGCATGTCTATCATCGTTTCGAGTATCGACAGCGGTTGGAAGTACTGCTTTTTCAGTTTGCCGTGCGGTCCCTTGCTCACGGCGGCTATGCACGACATGCGGCCGAACGTAGGTGTGAGCATGTCGACAATCATTTTCGATTCGCCGTATCTGAACGAGTGCAGCACGACGGCTCTTGTTTTTTCCAGCATGATGCAAAGATAGTGATTTTAATACAAACCGGTCATTAGACTGCAATATTTTATTTTCTGAAACTCCCGTATTGCTTCCTGCCGTCTTTTTGCACTTCTGCCAGGGCTTTAATAAGCCGGTTGGGGTTTAATGAATATGCCCAAAGTTCATGTTCGCGAAGTTAAAAAGAGTGGTTGAGACCTCCGTTTTCCCGGCTCCGCCGGTGGTCGGGGCGAATGTTGCGCAGGATATTTTTCCGTGTTTTCAAGACGTGCGTAATCACCTGATTGCCAGCCTGTTTGCCAAAGCTTGTCTTTTGCCTCGCGAAAGCTTACCTTTTGCCTTGCGAAAGCTTACCTTTTACAGACCAAAAGGTAAGCTCTTGCAGAGCCTTCTGCCGGCGGCACTTTTGCACGGGGCGGCATTTAGCTTTTTTGCAAGTAAAAAATTTCAAGTCTCATGGATTTTTCGTATATTTGCACGTTAATTCAGACAAACGCAAAATGGCAGAAAATCAAATCAGCGAGAACAATTATTCGGCCAGTAACATACAGGTGCTTGAGGGTCTTGAGGCCGTGCGCAAGCGCCCTGCTATGTACATTGGCGACATCAGCGAGAAAGGTCTGCACCACCTGGTGAACGAGACCGTGGACAACTCCATCGACGAGGCCATGGCCGGATACTGCACGCACATTGAAGTGACGATAAACGAAGACAACTCGATAACCGTGCAGGACAACGGACGAGGAATACCCGTGGACGAACATAAGAAACTGCACAAATCGGCGCTTGAGGTCGTGATGACCGTGCTGCACGCCGGAGGTAAGTTTGACAAAGGCTCATATAAAGTGTCGGGAGGTCTTCACGGCGTGGGCGTATCGTGCGTCAACGCACTGTCAACGCGAATGCTCTCGCAGGTGTTCCGCGACGGCAAGATATACCAGCAGGAGTATGAGAAAGGTAAACCGCTGTACCCGGTCAAGGTGGTCGGTGAGACGGAACTGCGCGGAACGCGCCAGCAGTTCTGGCCTGACCCTGCGATATTCACCACGACGGTGTACAAATATGACATCATTGCCAAGCGCATGCGCGAGCTGGCATACCTCAACGCCGGCATAAAGATAACACTTACAGACCTTCGTCCCGACGAGGAGGGAAAGACAAAACAGGAAGTTTTTCACGCCGTTGACGGACTGAAGGAGTTCGTGCGCTACATCGACCGCCACCGCACCCATCTCTTCGACGACGTGATATATCTCAAGACCGAGAAGCAGGGCATACCCATCGAGGTGGCCATAATGTACAACACTGATTACAGCGAGAACGTTCACTCTTACGTTAACAACATAAACACCATAGAGGGCGGCACGCATCTCGTGGGATTCCGCATGGCGCTGACCACCACTCTCAAGAAATATGCCGACAACGACCCGGCAATATCAAAGCAGATAGAGAAAGCCAAGATAGAGATAGCCGGCGAGGACTTCCGCGAGGGACTCACCGCGGTGATATCAATAAAGGTGGCCGAGCCGCAGTTTGAGGGCCAGACGAAGACCAAGCTGGGCAACAACGAGGTTACCGGAGCCGTGCGCCAGGCTGTGTCGGAGGCGCTGACGTATTATCTCGAGGAACATCCTAAGGAGGCCAAGATGATATGCGACAAGGTGATACTTGCGGCCACGGCGCGCATCGCCGCGCGCAAGGCCCGCGAGAGCGTGCAGCGCAAGAATCCCATGAGCGGAGGCGGACTGCCCGGAAAACTGGCCGACTGCTCCAACAAAGACCCCAAGGAGTGTGAGATATTCCTCGTCGAGGGCGACTCGGCGGGAGGCTCCGCCAAGCAGGGACGCAACCGCTTCACCCAGGCCATACTGCCTCTGCGCGGTAAGATACTCAACGTGGAGAAGGTGATGTGGCACAAGGTGTTCGAGAGTGAGTCGGTGATGAATATCATACAGAGCATCGGCGTACGCTTCGGCGTTGACGGCGAGGATGACAAGGAAGCCAACATCGACAAGCTGCGTTATGACAAGATAATCATCATGACCGACGCCGACGTCGACGGCTCGCACATCGACACGCTCATCATGACGCTCTTTTACCGCTTCATGCCTAAGGTTATACAGGAGGGCCACTTGTATATAGCCACTCCGCCGCTTTACCTCTGCACGTATAAGAACAAGGTTAAGGAGTACTGCTACACCGACCAGCAGCGTCAGGCCTTTCTCGACAAATACGGACAGGGCGTGGAAGACGGAAAGAACATCCACACACAGCGCTACAAAGGTTTGGGAGAGATGAATCCGGAGCAGCTCTGGGAGACCACGATGAATCCGGAAACGCGCCTTCTGAAGCAGGTTACGATTGAAAATGCGGCCGAGGCCGACGAGATATTCTCAATGCTGATGGGCGACGACGTGGAGCCGCGCCGCGTATTCATTGAGCAAAACGCCACTTACGCCAACATCGACGCATGATATTAAAGGTGAGAAGGTGAGAAAGTGAGAAGGTGAGACGCCTTGCGGAAAGCAATAAACAGGCATCTCACCTTCTCACTTTCTCACCTTCTCACTTTCAAAAGATTTTTTCTCCTTCGTGGCGGATGTATGCGAACTTTGTGCCCATCCGTTCGGCCTCGCGACCGAAAGTCATGGCTTGTGCGGTGGCCGGCGGAAAGTGCATAGGTACCAATAGACCCGTTTTTATTGTTTCGAGCCACTGACGTGCGCCACGTCCGAAGTCGCTGCCGAGCCTCGGGTCAATCGGAAACATTACGATGTCGACGGCCGGATACTCAGCCTTTATGTCATGCAGTATGGCTTTATAGTCGCCATCCATTTTCTTTATCTCCTGCGGTGTTGATTCTTCCTGCCAGTGCCAGTTGTTCAGGTCGCCGGCATGAAATACCGTCTTGCCCTCCGTTTCCAGCATGAATGAAACGCCTGAGTCGGTCGAGCCGAACGCTTTTACCCGTATCATGTCGTCCGAATAAGCCTCGCCGCGGCGCAGTATGACGTCTGCTTCGTCTGCTTTGGCCCTTTTCTGGCGTATTATGTCGCGTGAAAGTATTGTGACTTTTTTGCCGTGAGGTACGCTTATATCGAAGATTTCACGGTTGAAGTGGTCGGCGTGGAAGTGGCTGGCGAGGAAATATACTTGCTTTGTGGTTTGTCCGAGAGTGCTTCTTACGATGCCTCCGGGCGAGTCTTTCCAGAAGTCGGACACCACGATGCTGCGCTCCGTTTCAAGCATGAAGCAGCTGTGAAAAACATAAGTCAGTGTCATACGCATACAGTTCGGGCTTGCATGCCTTCATGTCCGCTTGTATTTCGGAGTCCGGAGGCTTGCAAGCCCGAATGTCTTAAAGCTGTGTTACTTTATTATCTTCTTGCCGTTCACGATGTAAATGCCCTTCTGCAGAGCGTTCATGTCGGTGCCGAGATAACGTCCGTCAAGGCTGAATATGCGGTTGTCTTTAACCTGCGTACGGTCAACAGTCACTCCGCTGATACCCGTGTTGATAGGTTCGTTGGTCACACATACCTTGTCCAGGAAGAAGCGACCGTCGTTCGTGCGGAACCGTATGGTTGACGGGCCGCTGCCGGTAACTTTAGTGTGGAACACTGTCCAGCGGCCTTGCATCATAATGAAGTCGGTTGTCTCAAGCATTGCGTCGCCTTCACGCACGTCGAGAGTCAGACTTGTGCCGTCGCCTGTGTAAGGAGCGGCCTTAAACCATATCTCGTATTCGCCGTTGATGTTTATCTCCGGTGTGGTGGCCTGGCCGTCCATTGTCGAAGAGCCGAACATTGCGCACTGGTCAGCTCCGTGTCTTGAAGTTGAACTCCATCCTTCGTTGTCGTACACAAGACTCTCGCTTGCCACGCCTGAACCGCTGAATACTCCGTCGTTGCCGCCTGTTCCGGTGTTCTGGTCGAACGATTCATAGAAGATGTATGATGAAGGCAGGTTATAGTCATCGGCAGAACTTGTAAGGTCACTGAACTCGAATGACATTGTTCCGTCAGAGTTTCTGGTGATGTTGGTCACAGACTTGTTCATCAGATACGAGCCGTCCGAGTTGAGGTTGTTAACCTCTGCGGCGGGTGTACTCGTATTGGTCAGGCTGTTGACGTAGTTATACGGATAAGCGTCTCCTTGCTGGTCTCTGTCGTCAGAGCCGTCGCTGTTGTCTGCATGGAATATCGTGCAGCGCTGGCGTGAAGTGCTGTTCACCTGGTTGCTTGCCCATACGCGGCTGTCGAAGTCTACGTGCAGGATGAGCAGTCCTGATGAGGGAATGGCTGCGTCCCAGCCCGTGCGCTGCCTGTTCTCGAGGAGATAGTACTCATTGCGGTTGCCTTCGTTGTATATCACGTAAGCCTCGCCGCTCTCGTTGAGGGGCTTCATGGCACTAACCTGTGTGTCTTCGGTGAGTTCTGTCGGCTCAATCCAGCCTGCATACCAGCGCTCGTAGCTGGTGTAACCTGCCGGAGTGAAGCTGTCGTTGTTGTAACTGCCGCTGCCCATGAGGTCCCAGTCGCCCATGCCGAAGTATCCGTTGTCGCTGGTGTCGTACATATCGGCAAGTCCGAGACAGTGAGAGAATTCGTGGCAGATTGTTCCGATACCGTCAATGGCTTCGGTCTGTCCCAGCTCGCAGCTGCATGCGTAGGTGTTGATTCTCACTCCGTCCATTTCGGGCATCTGTCCGATGGCATATCTCAGCTGATATTCGTGGGGCCATATAGTGTTGGGATCAGAGTATGAAGCTTCTCCGTGGCCGGCGTAAAGTATGAAAACCTGGTCTACCTCGCCGTCTCCGTCCCAGTCATAGTCGGCGAAATTCACCTGGTCGTCCACCAATGCACATGCACGGGCAATCATCTGACCTACTTTGGAGGCATCGTCGCCGCCGTTGACATTTCCTCCGTAATAAGCGTAAGGCATGTCCATCGTCACGGGGCCTACCACGTCGAAGTCGATGGTGAACTTGCCATGGCTCTGGTCGCTGAAATAATCTCTAACGCTGCCGACGAAGTTTCCCTCAGAGAAACCTTCCTCGTTGACAATACGGCGGTAAAGTTCGAGATTGTTTTCCGTCTTGAATGTCTTGTCAGAGAAGTTTACCAATATGATAAGTCCTTTCTGCTCTCCCTCGTAAGGCATGTGGTCGCCGCCTATAGTGGCGCGGGTAGCGGGACCGCGTCTGCTTCTGTTGGGTATGGCTTGTGCGCGTTTTACCTCGGCGCGTGCCATCATTGATTTCATGTCAGCCACCTTGTAAAGCCCTGTGGCCTCGTCAGCAACAAACTGGCGACCGTCAGCGGACTGCCAGTAATGGCAAAACTCATCGCCGCGAAGCTCGACCCTGACTTCTGTACCGTCTGCAAGTTTCACGGTCTTCCACTGTCCGCGCTTGGCGGGGACAGCAAGCATCACTGTACAAGTGAGTGCGAGTGATAATGTGAGAAAAAGTTTTTTCATATTAATAAAAAAGGTATGTTTCTTTGCAAAGGTAGTGTTTTTAGGTTATCTTGCAAAGGAATAATTGACAATTTGTTGTCGCGATATAAAAAAATAACAATTTGTAACACGCCGTGTACCTGTACCGCCCGTCATGCCGGACTTGTGGCGTGAGGCATGACGGGCGGCACAGACGTGGCTCAGACTTTCTTCGTGCTGCGTATGAAGTAAGTTATCAGCAGGATGTAGGCCGCGAGTGCGCATACCTGCGATAGAGGGTTGGCCAGCCATTCGGCATTGACGAGATTTATTCCGCCGAAGCGCAGCAGTGCGCTTACGACTCCCATCAGGGCTCCTCCGGCAATGAATCCGCTGGCAAGGAGCGTGCCTTTCTCGCCGCGGGCTTTGTTGATTTCGGGGTCTTTGGAGCGTGTGGTGACATACCAATTGATGGCTCCGCCGACGAGCAGCGGTATGTTAAGCTCTATGGGTATGAACATGCCGAGGGCAAAGGCCAGTGCCGGCACTTTGAAGAGAGTGAGGATTATGGCTATCACGGCGCCTATGCCGTAGAGTGTCCAGGGCGCTCCCACGCCGTTCATCAGCGGGTCGATGACAGCTGCCATGGCATTGGCCTGAGGCGCGGCCAGCTGGCCGCTGGCAAATCCGTAAGTCTTGTCGAGCAGAATCATCACTCCGCCCACCGTGGCTGCCGACACCAGTGTGCCGAGAAACTTCCACGTCTCCTGCTTCTTGGGCGTTGTGCCGAGCCAGTAGCCTATCTTCAGGTCGGTGACGAACGAGCCCGACACGGCCAGTGCCGTACATACAACGCCGCCCATGATGAGTGCGGCCACCATGCCGCCCGTGCCTTTCAGTCCGACAGCCACCATTACCACCGAGGCGAGGATGAGCGTCATGAGCGTCATGCCCGACACGGGGTTAGACCCTACGATGGCTATCGCGTTGGCGGCTACGGTGGTGAAGAGGAAGGCTATCACCGCCACGAGCAGTATGCCCACGGCTGCGAAGAGCAGGTTGCCCTTCATCACGCCGAACCAGAAGAAGAGGAATATCACCACGAGTGTGATTATGGCGCCTATGGCGATTATCTTGAACGGGATGTCGCGCTGTGTGCGGGGCACCTCGCTGCCTGAGTTCTTGCCTCCGCGCATTTCGCGTGCGGCCAGGCTGACGGCGTTCTTTATTATGCCCCACGAGTTGATGATGC
>CALNFG010000027.1 GCA_939792625.1 uncultured Prevotella sp. | reverse complement strand
CATGTGATGCCGGGCTTGCACTTGATAATCTGCAGAGCCGGGCGCAGCGTCTCGGCCGTTGTGCTGAGCGCTCCCGAAATCTGTCCGTCGGCACCTCCGGTCTTAATGATCATACATCCCAGGTAGAGAGGGTCTTTCACCAGCTCGCGTGCCTGCTCGATGGTCATGCCCTTCTTCTTGCGCAGTTCGGCCAGCAGAGTCGCATACTCCTCACTCTTCGGATTGTTTTCCGGGTCTATGATGGTGGCCTTGCCGATGTTTGTCAGCCCCCATTTCTCTGCCAGAGCATTGATCTCGGCCGGATTGCCGATGAGGATAATGTCTGCCACTTCGTCGGCCAGCACCATGTCGGCCGCTCTCAGCGTACGCTCCTCAGTAGCTTCGGGGAGTACGATGCGCTGCTTGTCGCTTTTTGCGCGTTCGATGATTTGTTGTACTAAATCCATAGTTTTGTAGTTTATGAAAGTATTTGTGTTTTTGTAATTCCGATGTTGCAAAAATACTGAAAATAATCCGAATAAAGTCAGCGTGCGACGTTTTTTTCACGATAAAAAAGTAAATAAAAACGCAGGCCTTCGGACATGCCGGCGCAACGGCTGCACGCCTGATATGTAAGAGCTTATCTTTTGGCTTCCAAAAGGTAAGCTTTTACACGACAAAAGGTAACCTTTTGGAGGCCAAAAGATAAGCTCTTGCAACATATTGGGAATCAAGACTTTACACAGGCGTTTTGACGGCTTTGCGAAAAGTCTTGCCTGCGGTGTCAGAATTCGACATAATGACGCAGACGGTTTATCACTTCCGGCGGAAAGTCCTTATAAAGACGAAGCTCGTCGAGACTGTGCAAAGGCCCGTGCAGACGGCGGTGGTCGGCGATGGTCTTAGCCTGATAGAAACCTATATATGGATGACGGCGCATCTGGCTGACAGTCAGTTTGTTGACATTCAGCCGCCGGCAGCTTCGCGCATCGGCCGTAAAGTAAGACAGGGCCGACTGCGGAAAATTGTCAATCTCAAGCAGCTGGCTTACGTCATAATACCCTCCGAGACGCTCTCTGTAACGCACTATGGCGCGCGCAAACCCGCTGCCAATGCCCGGCACACGTTTAAGCAGTGACGTGTCGGCAGAGTTGAGTGCCACGTGCTGACCCGGTTTCAGTTTAAGCGGATAACGCACGGTGTCGCGCACGTAGGCCGTGCGTTCTTCCGCGGCATACACTTCGGCCGCAGGACGGTAGTCGTCGGATATGCGTATATACGGCTCAAGCCGGCGGTATTGCCCCGCCGTAAGTCCGTAAAGGCGGGCAAAGTCTGACGGACGGCGGTAAATTCCGCCTGCCGCACGGTACTTATATATGTTTCTTACCTGCCAGGGAGCAAGTCCGAGGCGCAACAGTTGTGTGCTGTCGGCCGTATTCGGGTCAAACGGGAACAGCTCCATGCGACGTTCCGCCACGGCATAATACTCATGCTTCTGTCCGCCGTGACGCGCCTTCACGCCGTCTCCCCGCGTCACGGCAACGCTGTCGGCCGCGGCTATGACTGTCTCACCGTGCTGCCGCCCTACATATATCATAACGCCGGCGGCCACGGCCGCCACCACGAGCAGGGCCAGTATGGTTATCCGGTCGTTACGCTGCAGATAGAAAAAGCTTTTCATTTGTTTACGGTTTTAAGGTTATTGGGGTTATAAGGTTTTGCGGTTTTAAGATTTTTAGGTTGCGCGGTTATTGGGTTTTAAGGTTATTTGGGCTGTAAGGTTTTGCGGTTTTAAGATTTTTAGGTTGTGCGGTTGCGCGGTTATTGGGTTTTAAGGTTTTACTGTTTGAGGTTGCGCGGTTTCGCGGTTGGAGGGAACATGATTGCTCGTCTTTTTTAATTTTCATCCTAAATCCTTACAACCCCATAGCCTCAAAACCGTATAACCTTAACAACAACCTTACAGCCCTATAACCTTAAAACCGCAAACCCCATATACATACATTACATTCATATCAACCCGAACTGATGAAGGAATATCAGAAGAATGCAGACAGGGCAGACAAACTTGATGCAGAACAGATAGACATGGAATAACTTGCCGCGCAGCGTACCCCAGTTGGTAAACTCGTCGCGCACCATCTTGTGCGGCAGATACCAACCGACGAAAAGACATGTGAGGAAACCGCCGAGCGGAAGCATAATCTGCCCCGTGGCAAAATCGAAGAAGTCGAACAGCGAACGGTCGCCAATCTTCAGGAAATCCCACTTGCCCAACGACAGCGAACATATTGCTCCCACCACGGAACACACCGTCGTGACAACCCACGCGGCACGCCTGCGGGTGGTGTGCATCTCCTCATGCACAAAGGCAGTACTAACCTCGTGCAGAGAGATGAGCGACGTAAGCGCGGCCAAAGTCAGCAGGGCATAAAAGGCCACGGCCACGATGTTGCCCACAACGGGCACGCCCGCGAAAGCCTGCTGAAAGACGTTGGGCAGAGTGATAAACACCAGCGACGGACCTGAGTCGGGACTGATGCCCGCGGAAAAGGCTGCCGGGAATATCATCAGACCGGCCAGAACAGCCACAGAAGTGTCGATGACACCTATCTGTACGGCAGACTTCATGAGATTGGTCTGACGACTGAAATAAGACGCGTAAGTGCAAAGGCAACCCATACCGATGCTTAGCGAATAAAACGACTGTCCCAAAGCTCCGAGAAAAACATCGCCGCCCACCTTTGAGAAGTCGGGCTTGAACAGAAACGCCACACCCCCGGCTGCTCCCGGCAACAGACATGCCGACACCACGACGATAATCAGCAGCACGAACAGTGCCGGCATCATGAGTTTTGACGCCTTCTCTATACCGCCGCGCACGCCGTGAGCTATCACATAATGGGTAAGCAGAATAATGGCCACCGTCCATAACACTGGCTTGAAGGGGTCTTTCTCGAACGCGGCAAAATAGTCGGCAAAGAACTCCGGCGAGCCGTGAAGCTGCCCCGACATCGAGGCCAGGATGTATTGCAGGCACCAGCCCGCCACCACTGCATAATAACTGGTGATGAGCAGTCCGGTAAAAACGCCGAAATACCCGATGACAGCCCACGGCGTTCCTCCCGACAAGGAATGGTACGCTCGGGCCGTGTTTGACGCCGCATGACGACCTATTATGAACTCACTCACCATACAGGGTATGCCGAACAGCAACACGCAGCCCACATAAATGATGATAAACGCCGCACCGCCATACTCACCCGCCATGTACGGAAATCTCCAGACATTGCCCAGACCTACGGCAGAGCCGGCCGTGGCAAGAATCACTCCGAGCTTGCTGCCGAAGCTCGCCCTCTCTTGTTGTGTCATGTCGTATCCTTGTTTTCTCTGTTACGGTTGTGATGTCTGACGGTTATGCGGAACAGCGGCCTGACCGCTGTATTATGAAATATTACGGTACCGACAACCACACAACCGCAAGACTTCAAACCTTAAAATTCATTTATTTACCTTCTCTATGGTTGCAAATGTAAGAAAAACATCTTAATTTTGCAGCAAATATTAAGATAAAAATGAAAATAAAGACACATTTGATAAGGCGTTATCCACTTTCATGCCTGTTACTGGTTGTTATATGGGTGTTATGTTTCTGCACGCCGCCGCACACATCGCTCGATAACATAAAGTTTATCGACAAGTGGACACATATAATAATGTATGGAGGCACATGCTCGGTGATATGGATTGAATATCTGAGAAATCACACATCACCCGACAGAAAGCGGCTGTTCGTATGGGCATGGCTCGCCCCCATACTGATGAGCGGCCTCATTGAGCTGCTGCAAGAGCATTGCACCGGAGGCCGGCGCAGCGGCGACTGGATGGACCTTGCGGCCAATGCCACCGGCGTAACGCTTGCCGCCTTCATCGGTATTCTTCTGGCAAGGCGTCGCGCCAGGCACTGAACGGCATCTTCATCAGCGACGAGTTATAGAAGCGGCGGTCGCCCGTCACCTCTTCGCCGATGAAGTCAGGCTTGACAAAAGGCTCGTTTTCATCCTCCAGTTCAACCTCTGCCATTACCAGTCCGTCATTATCTCCGTAAAACTCGTCTATCTCGAACACATGCTTTCCGCTTCTTACAAGATAGCGCGTCTTATCTATCCGCCCCGGCTCGCACAACTGCATAAGGTGCTGTGCCTCGTCCGGCGTTATCTCCTTCTCAAATTCATAGCGCGCGGCTCCCGATTGGTCTGACGGTCCTTTGATGGTTAGATACCCGCGGCCGTCGCGCATGCGCACTCTCACGGTGCGCCCGCGCTCGCTGCAGATGTATCCCTGGCATATACGGCTGCTGGCATACGCCTGCTCCTTATACGGTCGTCCGGCCTTGTGTACGAGGAACTTACGTTCTATTTCAATACCGCTCATGCCGCATCAGCTCATCATTGCCACCGCAAGGAATGCCAGTGCCAGCACTATCAGCACGGCGAATATCCATCCCACTACTTTGTTTGCTTGTTTTTCCTGTTGTGCCTCGCGCTGTGCGTGGCGAACTTTGTTTTTCTGACTCATGGTTATTTCATATTTAAGTTAAGGTTTATTGCTGTTTTTCCGATTCTTTACAAGCTGTCTGAAAGTTACTATGTCAAAGAGTTAAAGCAAATGCCCGGCGGACAGCATGAAATGTCACAAATGCCGTCAATGCCGCATAAACAATCAGGACATTTGTCTTAACTCCTTAACTTCATGACTTTTCAGCTCATTGTATGGCTACTCTTCGTCGTTCACGGGGAACTCCATGAGGTAGGCTTTGATGAATCCGTCAATCTTGCCGTCCATCACTCCGTCGACGTCAGTTGTCTGATAACCCGTGCGGTGGTCTTTCACGCGACGGTCGTCAAAGACATAACTGCGTATCTGGCTGCCCCACTCTATTTTCTTCTTTCCTGCCTCTATCTTGGCCTGAGCTTCAAGGCGCTTCTTCATGGCGCGGTCGTACAGTTGCGATTTGAGCAGTCGCATGGCGTTGTTCCTGTTTTCCAACTGCTTGCGGCTCTCTGTATTTTCGATGAGTATTTCTTCCTCTTCGCCTGTATCGGGGTCAACATACTGGTATCGCAGACGCACTCCGGTCTCCACCTTGTTGACGTTCTGTCCTCCGGCACCTCCCGAACGGAAAAGGTCCCAGCTGACTTTCGACGGGTCGACATATACCTCTATCGTATCGTCAACCAGCGGACTGACAAACACACTGGCAAAACTGGTCATGCGCTTACCCTGCGCGTTGAACGGCGACACACGCACGAGGCGATGCACTCCGTTCTCGCTCTTAAGATAACCGTAGGCATATTCGCCTCCTTCTATCTCCATCGTGACACTCTTTATGCCGGCCTCGTCGCCGTCCTGAATATTGCTTATGGTCACCTTATGGCCGTGAGCCTCGGCCCAGCGCATGTACATGCGCATGAGCATCTGTGCCCAATCCTGGCTCTCGGTGCCGCCCGCGCCGCTGTTGATTTTCATCACACAGTCCATGGGGTCTTCTTTCTGGCGCAGCATGTTCTTGAGTTCAAGGTCTTCTATGGCCTTTATAGCTTTGGCGTAATCATCGTCCACTTCCTCTTCCGTCACCATCTGGTCGTGATAGAAGTCAAAAGCCAGCTGCAGCTCGTCAGCCAGCATGCGTACTTCCTTGTATCCGTCAACCCAGCGCTGAATGCCCTTCACTTTCTTCATCTGCTCCTGCGCGGCCTTGGGGTCGTCCCAGAAGTCGGGTGCCTGGGTGCGCAGCTGTTCTTCTTCAAATTCTATTTTCTTCCTGTCTATATCCAAATACTTGTGCAGGGCGTCAGCACGCTCCATCACGTCTTTAAGTTGGTCGCTTGTTATCATTTGTCTTTACGGTTATTCTGTTATACGGTTATGCGGTCAAGAGATTTCTCCGCAGTCATGCACGGGCAGTGCTTTGCCGTGTGCCTTATGACTTTGTGTCCGCCCTGTCTGAAGCTACAGGCGCAGCACCGGCGGTGTCCTGTTCCTCCTCGTACATTTTCTCAATCTCAGCCGAATAGTTCCTGGCCAGCACCTTGCGCCTTATTTTCAGCGTGTTGGTAAGCTCGCCGCGCTCCATAGTGAAATGCTGCGGAAGCAGCGTGAAGCGTTTTATCTTCTCATAACTTGCAAACTGCTGCTGCAACGTCTCTATGCGTTCGGCCATCATGGTGTGTATTCTGCCGTCGGAACACAGTTCCTCACGGCTGCCGAAGGCTATGCCGTTGTCGCGGGCATACTCTTCAAGCAGGGCATAATCCGGAATTATCAGAGCCGACACGAACTTGCGGCTGTCGGCAATAACGGCTATCTGGTCTATATACTTGTCAACAAGCAGCTTTGACTCCAGCATCTGCGGAGCTATGTATTTGCCGTTGGACGTCTTGAAGAGGTCTTTTATCCTGTCTTTCAGGAAAAGTTCGCCGTTGCGCATGTATCCCGAGTCGCCCGTGCGGAAGTATCCTTCCTCATCAAAAGCCTCTCTGTTGAGAGAATCACGCTTATAATATCCTTTTGTAATGGTAGGGCCTTTGAGCAGTATCTCGTCGTTTTCTCCGAACTTTATATCTATTCCGTCTATCGGCCGTCCGACCGAGCCTACCGTGAACGGCTCGTTCTTATGGTCGGCAGAGACTGTGGCGAGGCTCTCGGTCAGACCGTAACCCACTATCATACAGATGCCTATGGAGTGGACAAACTCTTCAACCTCGGCAGACACCGTAGCCCCTGCCGTGGGGAAAATATTAGGATGGTCAAGCCCCAGTTCGTTGCGCACAATCTTAAAAAGCGTGCGGTGCATAAGCGCATACTTCATCTTGAGCGCGAGCGGAGGACGGCGCCCCCGGCTCAGGTATTCGATGTTGTGCTTACGGCCTATGGCCCAGGCTTTTCGCAACAGCTTCTGCTGCGCGGGGGTGGCATGGTCTATGCGGTCCATTACCTCGGCGTACACTTTCTCCCAGAATCTCGGCACGGCACTCATACACGTGGGATGAGTCTCGCGCATCGACTGCTGTATCTCCTTCGGGTCGGTGTTGATTACTATTTCCGCGCCTTCGCTTATGCTGAGGAACAGCCATCCGCGCTCAAAGATATGCGTTATCGGCAGAAAGTTCATCACTCTGTCGTCATCGCGCACGGGCACTATCTTGTCGTTGGCCTCAAGCGCGGCGTGGTATTGGCCGTAAGTCAGCATGACGCCCTTGCTGTCGCCCGTTGTGCCGCTCGTGTAGAGGATGTTGCACAGGTCGTCGTCATTGGCCTCGGCATAGAGCTTCTCCACCTCCGACTGCCTCGGACTGTTCTCGCCGAGCGTCAGAAAGTCGTCGAAGTAAATCGAGTTTTTGTCGGCCGGCCCTATCTTCACGCGCCTGTCATAGATTATTATCCGCTCCAACGAACAGCAGTGTGAAAATATGCGCAATGCCTTGTCATACTGCTCTTGCTCACCGACAAACAGCACGCGTATCTGCGCGTCGTTTATCATGTACTGTATCTGCTGCTCGCTGCTCGTGGCATAAAACGGCACGGTGACGGCCCTTATGCCGAACGCGCCGAAGTCGGTATACAGATACTGCACAACATTCTGCGAGAACACACCGATGTTTTCCTGCACCTTGACTCCGATGTTGAGCAGGGCGTTTGACACATGCCGCACCTTGCGCGAGAAGTCGCGCCACGTGGCCGACTGCCAACGGGTGTCGCCAAAGTCGCGGTAGATTAGGGCACGACGCTTGCCATACTTCTTGGCTTGTTCGTGTATTAGTATTGACAGATGACACTTTGTCTGCATACGGCTTGTCGTTTAGATAGGTTTAGGCCTTGCCTTATGCAAAAATAACATAAAAACCGAAAAGTGCAAAATAAACGGTGAATTATTTTATTGCATTATTTTTTACGACATTCGTTTTGCATGTAACAACGACCAACAAAACATATCCCGCCAATAGAAAATACAAGCGCAAAATACTTTTGCTTTTAAATACATCTTACGAACAGTCAGAAGAAACCCGCCGATAAAATTCAGGTAAATCATCTGCAAACATTCATGAAGCGTAAAAATGATTTTTTGTAATCCGAAACAACATATTTCATTATACTATGCAAGTTTAGCCGCTCTTTTTATCTGTAAAATATGGCTAATCTACAAAAAACAATTATTTTTGCAAAACAAAAGACACACGGCATCGGCAACTTGCCATACAGAACAAACATTATGGCCAAGCACATTTAACCCGCCGCAGAATTATTAACATAAAAAAGGAGGTAAACAACAGAAAAAGAAAAAACAGATGTGACACAACGATGTAACCTGTCTCCAGACAACAAGGTTTCTTGCTGCCGGTCAGACATGGATGCCGGCCGGAAGCATTACGGCGTTTGTCCATCCACATACATATTTTAACATATAGAGCTTTCAGCTCTTGTTCTCACTATCGGAATACCGCCAATATTCTAAATCGTTACATGAGAGCAAGCAAGCAGGAAGTTCACGCCGAATGGCGTGGACTGTCCTATTCTTGCCATGTAACAAGGTCACTTGGCGGTAACCTCGATAGTAGCAAGAATGTGGGTGGTTTCACGCCTTTTTATTTTCATTTATTTATTTCTAACCCAAAATCACGACACAATGAAAAAACTATTATTATCTTTATCACTGACATTGGCATGCTTGTCAACATTCGCCCAACGCACACAAGACGTGGTTCACCTGCACAACGGGAGTATAATAAAAGGTGACGTCATTGAACATGTACCCGGAGGGAACTTGAAAATACGTACGGCAGACGGCAGCGTATTTGTGTATAATTCGTCTGAGATTGAGAAAATTGAAAACGAAACTATCGAGAAAAACACAAAAGAAGGCAGGCATCGCGGGCTCGACTTCAACATAGACGCAGGATGGCACCTGTCAACAAACGGCAACGGGAATACCGTTTCGGCAGAAATAGGCTTAGGCAAACGTTTCAACAAAAACTTCTATTGGGGTGTTGGCTCCGGCATATATATCCCAACCGGTGACAATAATGACCCGCAGATACCCATAACATCTGACTTCAAAGTATATTTCCCGCTAAAGTCTTCATCAATTGTGCCCGGCGGTCTGTTGCGCGTCGGGTATGTAATCAACACAGCCGGTGACATAACCGTAGATTACGGCCGGAGGGAAGAAACCATTGAAGTCCCCGATGCCATAATGCTTCAGATAATGCCATCAATGCAGATACCTGTATCTAAAAAAGTTGACTTTAATCTCGCCGTTGGCTATACACACATGTTCCCGACAAAAGGGGGAGAAGGCAGTGGAGCTTTCAGCATAAAAACGGGATTCAGCTTCCACAAGTCTGATGTACCCAAGCCTCAAAAACCTACACGCGACAAAGGAATGCAGCTCACAGTGGAAGGCGGCAATGTGGGCTTCGGCGGAAAAATATCTAACGCATGGCAGGGCAACATCGCGTTCACATACAAACTGAATCCGAAATGGAGCGTTGGTATAGGCGGTGGATATGAGTATGTCCACGATTTTGAAGAATCAGACTTTTTCTCATACACATCCGAGCGTAACGGCGAAATTCAAAATGAATACTCGTCAGATTTGGGCATGACGTGCATCCATATAGGTAAGATTTTCGCCCGCGGTACATACAGATTTACCGATGCGAAACTTTCTCCGTATGTCACATGCGATGCCGGTATGCGTATCTACAGTTTTGAAGACAATCCGTATGATGATTTGAACATGCAAATCGAAGACGAAGGCGAACATATTGACAGCCCGTCAATGGGCTTTTATGCAGCACCTGCCGTGGGTTTGTCTTTGAGAACTACCAACAATTCATACCTTGAACTCAAAGTTGGATACTCGCTCGTTTCTCCAATATCAAAGAAAAGTATCGACTACGAAAGCGGATACGGCAACAGAGAAACGCTCAACCATGTAACAACAAAATCACTAAAACTGTCAGCCCCGTTTGCCTCAATAGGTTTCACGCATACGTTCAATTGGGGTGAGAACTGGTTTTAATAAGAAACATTAAATTCATCAATACAATTTCAAAAGGTAACCTTTCAGCTTGCGAAAGGTTACCTTTTACGCTGCAAAAGCTTACCTTTTACAGATCAAAAGATAAGCTTTTATAATGCATTGAATATCAAGATGTTACACTGCAGTTAAAAGATACTGTTTCCGAAGCCTGATTCACAGCGGCGGATTTTGCTTTTTCAGGCTTTTCCCTTTACCTCTTTTTTAGTACCTTTGCCTGCATAATATGGAGACAACACAATATCTTGACGACGCCGTGGCACTGCTGCAGCAGCTCATTGCCACACCGTCGGTGAGCCGCGACGAAACACGCGCCGCCGACATAATGGAGGACGCAATGCGGGGATACGGACTGTCGCCGCGGCGCGAGGCCAACAACGTATGGGCCATTGCTCCGGAGTATGACGCCGAAAAGCCTACCCTGCTGCTCAACGCGCACATCGACACGGTGAAGCCCGTCAGCTCGTGGACACGCAATCCCTTCAGTCCCGACATAGAAGACGGCTGCCTATACGGTCTGGGCAGCAACGACTGCGGCGGCGGACTGGTGGCGCTGCTGCAGGCGTTCAGGCATCTGTCGGCCGGAGAGCAGAGGTATAACACGGTGTATCTGGCATCGGCGGAGGAGGAGGTTTCGGGCAAAGACGGCATCAGCCGCGCACTGCCGCAGCTGCCGCCGATAAGCATGGCCATAGTGGGCGAGCCTACGGCGATGCAGCCCGCCATTGCCGAAAAGGGACTGATGGTGGTCGATGCCACGGCCAGAGGCGTGTCCGGGCACGCGGCAAGGAACGAAGGACGCAACGCCATATACGAGGCGCTCGACGACCTGTGCTGGTTGCGCTCGTACCGTTTCGAGAAGGTCAGCCCCCTGCTCGGTCCCACGCTGATGAGCGTCACCGTGATAAATGCCGGCACTCAGCACAACGTCGTGCCCGACGAATGTCGCTTCACCATCGACATAAGGACAAACGAACATTACCGCAACGAGGACGTGTTCGCCTTCCTGCAAAGCAGACTGAAAAGCGAAATAAAAGCGCGCTCGTTCCGCCTGTCGTCATCGCACATCGGCACGGACAACCCCGTGGTGGCACGCTGCATGGAGATTGGCATGCGGCCGTTCGGCTCGCCCACCCTGTCAGACCAAGCACTGATGCGCTTCCCGTCGCTGAAGCTCGGTCCGGGCGACTCCGCCCGCTCCCACTCGGCCGACGAATACATCAGAATAAATGAGATAAAAGATGCCATAGAAACATATATCCGCCTGCTCGACGGCAAGGATATATGAAAAAGAGCGTGCCGCGGAACAATGTCACGCGGCACGCTCATGTAAACATTATAACTTTATTTTAACTGTCTTGACACCGCCGCCGGTGGCAACTTTCACCACATAAATGCCGTGAGGAAGATGACCGACGGGGGTCATCGTGTCGCCTGCCGGATTGTACATCACGCACCGGCCCGACGCATCAAACAGCGACACGGCTCCGCAACCGCCCGGCACAACGATGTTGCAGCCGTCATACGCCACGACGTTTTCTCCGCCGCCGGCATCAACATCATCCACACCGGCCGTGCCGTCTGCCGCAAGACGCACTTCGGCTGAGTTAAGCACCTCGCAATGACAGATGTCGTCAGCATCATAATATGCCACGAAAGCCACTGCCCGCAGCATGCCGATGTTCCACTCCACGGGTATGTCAGTCTCGTAGTCCACACTGAATCCGCCTTCAACGTCGACGTACTCACCCCACGTTGGCGTAAAACTGTGGCGTGCGGCATAGCGATGATAGAAGCCTTCGGCGGCTCCCGCCTGACTGTCAGAATAGATGCTGTCTTCCGTTAGAAAAACAAACAGCCTCAACTTGTCGGCATCGGCCAGCGGCAAAAGCCGGCGGCCGCTGACGGTAAGACCGAGCCGGCGGTTGCCGGCGTCAAGCCGCGGCTCTACATTCACTTCCACAAAGGCAGGCACGCCCATGGCTTCGTTATATACGTTGACGAGATGTTCTGAGTTAATGCCTGTCACGGGACTGCCCTCGGCGTAATAGTCGGGCAGATTGGCGGTGAAGCAAGTACGGTCGAACATCATGGCCGGAGCATACAGACGGCCGTCACCGTAAAACCATTCGTACTCCTTGCTTGCCGGTATCGTCAGGCCGTCGGTGTAGAAACCGGCATGATGGCCTATCTCGATGATGCCGGGCTTGCCCTCAAGCGTAGCCGCTATGACTTCATGCGTACCGGGACAGGCAGTACAGAGTTCCGTTGAAAACACTTCAAAAAGCACGTTGCGCCTGACGAAACGGTCGACACACTTCACACTTCTCGCCTCCAGCGTATTGTCTGACGGGTCGGCATCGTCACTTCCGTTGACAGCTGTTACCGATATGCTCACTTTCCTGTCGCCCGGCGACGAAAAACTCAGAGCCTTGCCCTGAAACTCTCCTGACGTGCGACCGGCTGTCGGAGTAACGTCAACGTTCTCATCGCAGGCATGCTCGCCGTCTATGTAATACGACAGTGTGAGACTTTCCACGTCGTCAAGTCCGAGATTGACAAACTCACCCTTACACAACAACGATTCGCCGGCAACGGCATAGCCAGGCATCGACACATGGCCGAGACGTATGTTGTTGCGCGGCAGACTGCCGCCGGTCACCACCGCATAAAGCGAGGCACTGTATATTCCGGTGTATTCACTCCAACGGCCATCTCCCTGGTTAATCCACTCTTCGCCGTCGATGAAAACCTCGCTATAATGCAGATAGTACTGTCCGGTAACCTCATAACCTATGTACAGGGCACTTCCGTCAAGCTGAAACGGCGTGTCGAGCGTCACCGTGTTCCACCCCGCACGCCGGGCGGTATAGCGCTGCTCGTAAAGAGGGGCTTCGTCAAGACTGCGCGTTATGAACACACGCACAGAGTCATGTCCGGAAGGCTCGTTAATGCCGACATGCAGTTCGGTTATCGAACAGCCTTTGTACATCTGCATCGTTGCAGCCGGAAAATAAAGAGCCGAGCCACCCGTGCCACGGTCGGTCACGGGAAGAAACGTCACCGTACGCTCCTTTCCGTATCCCAGATGCATACCGTCATCGGCCCGCGCCTCGCCCGGTACATACACAAAGGCCGCAAGCAAACAGCATGCGGCCCTCAATATCGTCATAAAAAGATGTTTCCCAAGCATAGATTCATAAATTTTATCTTGCAATCTTGAACGTCTTGACACCGTTTGCGGTAGTAACCTTCACGATATACGCTCCGGCCGGCTGTCCGCTGATGTTGAAAGCCTTGCCCTGTCCGCCCGTGGCGATGAGCGCTCCCTGAGCCGTGTAAATGTCTGCGCGGCTGTATTCGCCGGTAACGACAAGTGTGCCTCCGTTACATTCCACGTTCACAGATTTTGCTATCGCGTCAAGACGGTCAACACCGGTACCTATATCGTCGCGGATGACCAGCGCCGGAGTGTTAGCCATGCCAAAACCTGTATCACCTACACCGGCTCCTACAATAACCGTTCCGTCCTCGCTGCAGTCAAGCACGTATGGAAGTCCGTCGATGCTCTGGGTTATCCTTTCTCCGTCGGCCGTACCGCAAACAAAGAAGTTATCCACATATTCCAGCTTTCCGTCAGACGTGTAAACGAAATATGTGTTTTCCATATAATCATCGACGAAATATCCGTAAATGTTACCGTTTGCATCGATACTGTTGCAAATACCGCCGTTGAACGTATATGTTTCTTCGTTTGCGCAATCAAACAACTGCATCAGTTTTCCGTCACGTATGAACGCCGGATTCTGTCCTCCGGTCTCCGCCGTGTTGACACCCACTATCGTACGGCCGTCGTTGCTGATGTCATAGACGAAGAATGTCTCATCTTCCACCGAGTCGGCAACTGCCTCAAAAGCACCTTCTTCGTTGTTCCAAAGATAACTCTGCCCTGCCGCACCCAGGTCTGTGTATGCTCCGGTGAGTTCGTATGAGTCGCCGCTCTTGGTCCACAGACATGGAACGAGCTGCCTTACCTCCATTATTCCGCCCAAAGGAGACTCTGTTTCACCGACCGTCACATATACATGACCGGCAATATAATTGCCGTCAGGGGTTATGGCGCGTGCATGGTCGATGCCCATTCCGGCTCCCGCAGTCTCTGAAAAGCCCTCGGGTACAGGCAGAGTGGTCCACACTCCGTCGGATGTTCTGTATGCCGGATACAACGGATCGCCCGAAGAGGCCTGATAAGAGCCAACGCCTACACCGTCGTTTGAGATATCACAAAGATGAATAAGGCGATTATAATCATTGTTTACTATTTCTACCGTATCGACATACTCTCTGTTCCACAGAAATGCACAACCCAGCAACTGGTCGTCATAACCTACGGCATACTGACCGTTGGCCGACACTTTATTAAAATTACCAAACAATCCCGGACTGGCATAACCGTCAACATCCAACCACTCGATGTCACCGAAATCATACAAAGTGTAATCTTCGGAAGACTGTGCTGTCGCATTACAGCATACGGCAAGAGTCATCAACGTTGAAAAAAGTAACTTATTTTTCATAATCACAACACATCGTCCCTGTTAGTACTACACCATAAAGAAGCGGGACATTTAACTTCCAATAGTGTTTGAAAGGACTGCCTCACGTTCATGCAGGTAAAATCATCAGCATAAACTTTCAGCGGATGTCCTTGTTTGCAAAGTTAACAAAAAATTTCATCCGTATTACAATTTTTTTAATATTTTTTATATTATGCCAAAGCTAATTTCAAAACAACATAAAAAAAGTCTCCGGGAAAGCATATACAAACATTCCCGGAGACTTTTTGCTATAAATTGTTAAACAATCACTTCACTTCCCAAGTATCGTTAGTCTCAAGCAGTTCCATGAAGTTATGGTATTTCTTCTTTTCTTTCACTTCTTCAATCTGTTCGTTGACGGCTGCGTCGTATGTAGGAGCCTCAACGTCGCGGATGACACCCAGAGCCACGGGGAATCCGTGTTCATTGTCCATCATGGCGAGTTTCAGCTGCAGAGTGTTGTCCATGCAGTGAGCGTCATGCACAAGAATGTCTTTCTCGGTGATACCGTTTTCACCAAGCTTAACCACCTTCAGGCCGAAGCCTTCCTGCATAAGACCATACTCATTGTTCTCTCCGAACAGCAGAGGCTGGCCGTGACGCACATAAATGGCGTTCTTCGCACGTCCCTCTTTCTTATATATGGAATCGTAGCAGCCGTTGTTGAATATCACACAATTCTGCAGAATCTCACACACGGAAGCACCCTTGTGATTGTAGGCGGCCTTCAGTATGTCGACAGTTCCTTCTGCGTCGGTGGCCACGGAGCGTGCAAAGAAGTGGCCTCTCGCGCCGAAGCACAGCTCGGCAGGCAGGAAGGGGTCTTCCACCGTGCCGTAAGGCGACGATTTGCTGACAAATCCGCGCGGCGACGTAGGTGAATACTGTCCCTTCGTCAGACCGTAGATACGGTTGTTGAGCAATATCATGTTAATGTCAATGTTGCGGCGCATGGCATGGATAAAATGGTTGCCGCCGATGGCAAGGCCGTCGCCGTCGCCGCTAACCTGCCACACCGTGATGTCAGGATTGGCCACTTTCGCACCCGTGGCTATGGCTGCCGCACGTCCGTGTATGGTCTGCATGGCATACGTGTTGACATAATATGGCAGTCGGCTTGAGCAGCCTATGCCTGAAATGACAGCTGTCTTGTAAGGCGGTACGCCGAGTTCCGCCATGGCCTTGTGGAGAGATGCAAGGAAGAAATGGTCTCCACAACCCGGACACCATCGAGGTTGTCCTTTCTTATAATCTTGAGCTGAATACATGTCTAATTAAGAATTAAGAGTTAATAATTAAGAAAATTACCTCTGTCAAATTAAGAATCTTGAATTAATAATCAGGAAAATAGTCTTCACGGACAAAACCGTCATCGGCGTACTTCATTGAGTTTGCCTTTGTCGTCTTGACAACAGGAACCAATATTGACGTTATTTCATGCGCTTCTCCATGAATCGAAGAATAAGCGTCGTCGTCAAAACATCCACTGTCATGCAACAGTCCGATCCGATAAAGCGTCTCGTTGGCCTCCTTAAGCGCGACCGAAGTCTTGTTGATGAAGTCCGCCCTGCTTTGTGCGAACTTAGCCTCACGCCTCAGCGCACCTATCGCCGTGCCGCTTCTGAGCAACTGTTTAGACAGCACATACTCACCCTTGTCCCTGCAAAGGAACTTGTATGCCTTAACTATCCGTAAGGCAAAGGCATAAGCGCGCTTGTCTATAAGGTTGTCGCCCATAAACACATTTTCTTAATTCCTAATTCTTAACTCTTAATTATCTTGGTGAACGCCTTTACAAGTTCTTCCACAACGAAGGGCTGACCCTTAACCTGGTTAAACTGATATGGCGCGAAGTTGTCAACCTTCATACGCAGATATCCTGCGAACTGACCGAGATTCTGCTCTGCGACAACCACCTTCTTATATTTGGTAAGTACGTGGGCGGTGTTCTTTGGCAGCGGATTGATGTAGCTGAAGTGTGCCAAAGCCACCTTGTGTCCCATGTTCCTAAGCTCTGACATGGCCGAATAAAGATGACCGAACGTACCGCCGAAGCCTACTATAAGCAGGTCGGCATCATCGGCATCGCCAAGAACATCCACATCCGGCACAGGTATCTTAAACACCTTCATGGCACGCAAGTGGCACATCTTGTCATGATTCTCAGGGTCAGTGGATATCGCACCGGTGTTGCCGTCTTTCTCCAGACCGCCCAGTATGTGTTCATATCCTTCCTGTCCGGGTATCGCCCAATAACGCACGCCGGTCTCCGGGTCGCGCTGATATGGAGTGTAGTGGCCTTTCTGCTCGGGAGTGACATAATGCGGATGTATCTCCGGCAGCTCGTTGATGTCAGGCAGCCTCCATGCGGCAGAGCCGTTGGCCACGAAAGCATCGGTAAGCAGCACCACGGGAGTAAGATGTTCAAGTGCTATCTTTGCAGCGGCATACACAGCGTCGAAACAGTTGGTCGGACTTGTGGCAGCAATCACAGGCATGGGAGACTCACCGTTGCGGCCGAAGAGAGCCTGCAACAGGTCTGTCTGCTCGCTCTTTGTGGGCAAGCCGGTTGACGGTCCGCCGCGCTGAACGTCGATGACCACGAGCGGCAGCTCGTCGATTACGGCCAGGTTCATGGCCTCAGACTTCAGACAGATGCCTGGACCTGACGTCGATGTGGCAGCCAGCGCGCCGCCGAATGACGCACCGATGGCGCTCGCACAGCCTGATATCTCGTCTTCACACTGCACCGTTATGACGCCCAGCGACTTGTGCTTGGCCAGCTCGTGCAGAATGTCGGTGGCAGGAGTGATGGGGGAAGAGCCGAGATACAG
>CALNFG010000026.1 GCA_939792625.1 uncultured Prevotella sp. | reverse complement strand
TCCATTATGGCATAATCAACCGAAATACTTTCACATTCCGGGAATCTGCTGTTAATCTCTTCCTGCTCACGCGGCGTGCCATACACAGGCAGCAAGCCCTCAAACACCTTACTTATTGCAGGCTGGTATATCCTAAACGCATTAACGATTGTATTCACACTCCAGATGAAAATACCTGCGTTCCAATAATAGCTTTTATTCTTTATATATTTTTTTGCTGTCTCCAAATCCGGTTTCTCACGGAATGAATCCACCCTGAATATTTCTTTATTACGTGGCGAACTTGAAGACAAGTCCGCCTGAATATATCCATATCCTGTTTCCGGACGTGTCGGCTTCATGCCTAACGTTATGATGGCATCTGTCTCTGAAGCAAATTTTAAACATTGGGAAACGACACGACGGAATTCTTCACAATTCATTACAATGTGGTCACTTGGGGAAACCACAATATTTGCATTCCTGTCTTTTGCCTTTATACGCCAACTCACATAGGCTATGCACGGAGCCGTATTACGACGGCAAGGCTCACAAAGAATATTGCCTTCCGGTATTTCCGGAAGCTGTTCTTTCACCAAATCTCTATAATCAACACTTGTAACAACCCATACATTTTCAGGATTACATACTCCCTCAAACCTGTCAAATGTGAGTTGTAACAATGAACGACCTGTTCCTAATACGTCTATAAACTGTTTAGGTTTTTCTGTTGTACTCATAGGCCAGAAGCGACTACCCACTCCACCGGCCATTATGACCAAATGATTGTTTGAATAAGCCATAAATAACAATACTAATGAACAATATAAAGACAAAGGTAGTAAAAAAGGAATTAACAATGAAATAAAATACAAAAAAAGGCGGAATTTTTTTATTCCGCCTTTAAATATTGATATTTATGGTCATCTGCAATACCAGCTGACAATAGTCTCATAAAGCTCTTGCTTACCGGAAGTCTGCTTGGGTTCGCCAACTTCCTTGGCATAAGCAACGATATCTTCGAGTGAAAGCTTGCCTTCCTCAAACTCCTTGCCTTTACCTGAATCGAATGAAGCATAACGCTCTTTAACCATCTCGCAGAGAGGAGACTTTTCTATCAGATTGGCTGCATTCTCCAATGCACGTGCCATGGCATCCATTCCACTGATATGTGCGATGAAGATATCCTCAAGATCAGTTGAATTACGACGAATCTTGGCATCGAAATTAGAGCCGCCATTTCCAAGACCTCCGTTACGGATAATCTGAACCATGGCCTGTGTAAGTTCCCAATTGTCAATAGGGAACTGGTCTGTATCCCAACCGTTCTGATAGTCACCGCGGTTGGCGTCAATACTGCCAAGCATGCCGTTGTCAACAGCTACGGCCAGTTCATGGTCGAATGTATGACCAGCAAGAGTGGCATGATTAACTTCGATGTTTACCTTGAAGTCCTTATCAAGGCCATTTGCACGAAGGAATCCGATAACTGTTTCTGTATCAACATCATACTGATGCTTTGTCGGCTCCATCGGCTTCGGCTCGATGAGGAATGTACCGGTAAAGCCTTTTGAACGTGCATAGTCGCGTGCGGCTTTCAGCATCGTTGCCAAATGGTCTTTTTCACGCTGCATCTGTGTGTTCAACAGACTCATGTAACCCTCACGACCACCCCAGAACACATAATTTGAGCCGCCGAGTTTGATTGTTGCATCAATGGCGTTCTTTATCTGAACTGCAGCACGTGCAACAACATCAAAATCAGGATTGGTGGCAGCACCGTTCATATAGCGCTTATTACCGAATACATTAGCCGTACCCCAAAGCAGCTTGATGTCAGTGCCTTTCATTTTCTCCAATGCATAGTCTGTAATGGCCTGCATGCGTGCCTCGTACTCTTCGATTGTCGGAGCTTCGTCAACAAGATCTACGTCGTGAAAACAGAAATACTCTATGCCGAGTTTCTCCATAATTTCAAAACCCGCATCCATCTTGTCTTTTGCACGCTCTACGGCATCTGTCTTCTCATCCCACGGATACACGCGAGTACCGCCACCAAATTGGTCACTGCTTGCAGGACCCAGTGTATGCCACCATGCCATAGCAAATTTCAACCAATCTTTCATTTTCTTACCCATTATTACCTTATCAGCATCATAATAGTGATAAGCTAACGGATTCGTGCTGTCTGCACCCTCAAACTTGATTTTTCCTATTTGAGGAAAATACTCTTTTGCCATAATAGTTGATGTTTAGTAGGTTATTATTATTTAAGAAAAAGTTTTTTGACTTTTCAAGTCATCTGTAAATCACTTTCTGTAAGTTCTCTTTCCACAATGTATATGCTTCAAGATATTCAGCCCTATGAACTTCGTCCGGCTCAATTACTGCAAGTTTTTTCAATGTGGCGAAAGCCTCATTATTATCCTTATAGATGCCACATCCCATGCCTGCACCTTTGGCTGCACCTACACTGCCGTCAGTTTCATAAAGCTCTATTGTGGCCCCGCTTACACCGGCCAGAGTGTTTCTGAACACCTCACTCAAAAACATATTGGCTCTACCCGCATGTATCTTTCTCACATCCATACCCATCTGTTGCATAACTTCCATGCCATAACAGAAGCTGAACACAATACCTTCTTGTGCGGCACGCATAATATGTGCCTTATTGTGTTTGTTAAAATTAATTCCATGGATTGAACATCCTGTTTCTTTATTCTCAAGAACACGTTCCGCTCCATTTCCAAACGGAATTATAGTCACACCATCACTTCCTACCGGCACAGACTCCATCATTTTATTCATATCCGAATATGAGATGCCTTCGGGAGCGACATTCCTACGCACCCAAGCATTCAGTATGCCTGTGCCGTTAATGCAAAGCAATACACCAAGACGGTTGATCTCTTTTGTATAGTTTACGTGCGCAAACGTATTGACACGACTACGCTCATCATAATTTACATCGCCAAGCACGCCGTAAACAACCCCCGACGTTCCGGCAGTAGATGCTATTTCTCCCGGATTGAACACATTCAGACTCAATGCGTTATTTGGCTGGTCACCGGCTCTGTAACTTATCGGAGTACCTTTCTTCAAGCCCAGTTCTTCAGCAGCTGCAGCACACACTTCGCTCTGTATACTGAAGGTCGGCACAATATCAGCAATAAGGCTCTTGTCAAAACCGAAATAATCAAGCAGGAATCCGGCTGTTTCCTTATTCTTGAAGTCCCAGAACATACCTTCACTGAGGCCGCTTATAGTAGTATTAATAACACCGCTCAGCTTCATTGCAATGTAATCACCGGGCAGCATTATCTTATAAATACGGCCAAACAGTTCAGGCTCATTATCTTTCACCCATGCCAATTTAGCGGCAGTGAAATTGCCCGGAGAATTAAGAAGATGCGACAAACATTGTTCTGCTCCAATCTTTTCAAACGCTTTCTCGCCATAAGGCACAGCCCTTGAATCACACCAAATAATGGAAGGACGCAACACATTCATATCCTTATCCACGCAAACAAGACCGTGCATCTGATATGAAATGCCTATGGCCTCTATATCATCGCCGCATACCGAAGCGTCAGCCATTACTTTCTTTAAGCTTAGTTTGGCATTATTCCACCACATCACCGGCTCCTGCTCAGCCCAACCGGCTTTAACAGCCAGTATCGGAGCTTCTTTCTCAGGATAAAAAGCCGAAGCCACACAAATGCCACTGTCTGCATCAACCAACGATGCCTTAACAGACGAACTGCCGACATCAAATCCCAATAAATATCTTCCAGACATAAAAATTCGTTTTTATTATAATACGAATGACAACGTCTCTCTCTGCCATATCAAGCGTATATTTCATCAAAAACACTTAAAACAAAGATAACGACTTGTCTTCACTTGTTTTTACGTTGTTTGTTTGTTCTTCTGTGTCATCGCTCTTAAAATCAAAATGCAATTGGCGTGATGTATTAGATTGGTTTAAGCGATACACTCCGCGAATCTCTGTCCGCTCTATTATCGAATCGTTATACCTGCTGTTCCGGTTAAGATAACCGGCCACATAACGATATATGTCTTCAAAAGACACGACATTAAAGAGACTATTGTTGTTGTTGAATACGTGCCTGGCTATTTTTTTTATGCTTAACCCTTTGGCACCGGCTTCACTAAGAACAAAAAGTATCTCGCTGTCGTAATTCATAGAATTAGAATAAAGAAGGACCGGTTAGACTTCCACCAGTCCTTCTTGGATATAATTTCAACAGATTAAGCCAATGTAATCTTGTTTTCCTCTGCCTTAATCTTGCCCTCCTTAAAGAGCCAGCCCATCCCGAGCAAAGTCTCTTCTTCGGTTATTTTTGCAGCCTTAGCTATTTCTGCAACGCTGAGGGCATTTTCTGACGTGGCAAGAGCCTGATAAACGTCACCGGCCTTAAAACCTACAGTCTCCGCATTGATTTCAAAAACTACTTTCTTTGCAGTACTTCTTCTCGGTGCTGCTTTCTTTTCACCCGCAGCCTTAGATGTTGCGGCTTTCCTTACGGTTTCTTTCTTTTCTGTCATAATCCAGTAAAATCACGTTAAAGATTACACTTTAAGTAGATAACAATCTTTTATCTCTGTGCAAATATACTGATTTTCTGCCAAACAGACACATTTTATTTGAATAAAATCCGACAAAAAACGACTTTTTATTTTACAATTCTATTTTTCTTGACTTAAGTCAATTTTGATTTGCAATTCTTCAAGCTGTTTCTCGTCAAGTGCCGACGGTGCATCAAGCATCACGTCACGTCCGCTGTTGTTTTTCGGGAATGCAATACAGTCACGGATGCTGTCGAGACCTGCCATTATTGACACAAAGCGGTCAAGACCGAAAGCCAATCCTGCATGAGGAGGCGCTCCATACTTGAACGCATTGATCAGGAAACCGAACTGAGCCATTGCACGCTCTGGTGTAAAGCCCAGAATTTTAAACATCTTCTCCTGCAATTTGCCGTCATGAATACGAAGGCTGCCACCTCCTACTTCTATGCCGTTGCACACAAAGTCATAAGCCTTTGCACGAACACGCTCCGGATGTTCCTCTAACAGGGGAATGTCGTCAGGATTCGGCATTGTGAACGGATGATGAGTAGACATAAGGCGCTGTTCCTCTTCGCTCCATTCAAACAGCGGGAAATCAATTATCCACAAGCATTCAAACTTATCTTTATCGCGCAGTCCGAGCCTGTCGCCCATCTCCAGACGCAATGTACATAGTTGCGTACGTGTCTTGTTGGCATTGTTTCCACTCATGATGAGCATCAGGTCACCATTATTTGCACCGGCGGTTTCTTTCAACTTCTGCATCACTGCAGGCTCATAGAATTTGTCTATGCTGCTCTTTATTGTTCCGTCTTCGTTGAACTTTACCCAAACCAAGCCTTTTGCGCCAACTTGCGGACGTTTTACAAAGTCTGTCAGCTGGTCAAGCTGTTTTCTAGTATATCCGGCACACCCGGGTACACATATTCCGCCTATATATTCGGCCTCGTTGAACACCCCGAAACTTCCGGTACCCTTCAGGACATCAGCCAGTTCGACAAATTCCATACCGAAACGCAAATCAGGTTTGTCGCTACCAAACCGGCGCATAGCCTCGGCCCATGTCATTTGCTGAAGTTTGGCCGGCAGTTCCACGCCACGAATCTCTTTAAACAAATGGCGGGCCATATCTTCGAAGAGGTCTATTACATCATCCTGGTCGACAAAAGACATCTCGCAGTCAATCTGGGTAAACTCCGGCTGGCGGTCGGCACGCAAATCCTCGTCACGGAAACATTTCGCTATCTGGAAATAACGGTCAAAGCCACTAACCATGAGTAACTGTTTCAGCGTCTGCGGACTTTGCGGCAAGGCATAAAACTGCCCCGGATTCATGCGCGAAGGCACAACAAAGTCACGTGCGCCCTCCGGAGTACTACCTATTAATATAGGAGTCTCAACCTCGATAAAGTCTTTTGAATCAAGAAAATTCCGTATCAGAATAGTCATGCGGTGACGCAGTTCCAGATTTTTTCTCACACACGGACGGCGCAAGTCAAGATAGCGGAACTTCATGCGTATGTCATCGCCGCCATCGGTATTATCCTCTATCGTGAATGGAGGAGTAATGCTCTCGCTCAAAACGTTTAATTTTGACACGATAATTTCTATGTCGCCGGTGGGCAGATTATCATTCTTGCTCTGGCGCTCACACACAGTACCCTCTACCTGGATGCAATACTCGCGTCCAAGCTTGTTAGCGGCAGCACAAAGTTCAGCATCACTGTTTTCGTTGAAAACCAACTGCGTTATACCATAACGGTCACGAAGGTCGACAAATGTCATGCCGCCCATCTTACGACTGCGCTGCACCCAACCGGCAAGAGTGACTTGCCTGCCGGCGTCTGTAAGGCGCAACTCACCACATGTATTCGTTCTATACATAAAATGAAAATTCTAAAAATTTAAGTGCAAAAATACAAAAATTTGGATTAACGTACAAAATTTACATGGTTAAATTATGACAGATTTAATCCATTGCACATTATCATGTCAATACATCCGCACCAAAGCCGGAAAAATTCGCACCAAAGTTTATTTTCACACCTATCGTCTATTTATCGAATTTGGAATTATTCCTTGATAAAAACACACTTATCAAATACTTACATAAAATCATTAAATGTCAAACGTATTGAATTATATGAGACATTGAAACCAACGCAATATCATCTATCTGCAGTATCTTATGTGTTAAAAACAATAAAACAGCAGCCATGACAATTAACTTAACATTTCTAAAAACGGCATTATTTTTTCACGTCCGAAATATTTTTCCAAAACGCCACTGTTTCCGGCTTTAAGCATCAACATGCTGACACACAGCAAATTACGACAATCAAGACTTACAACTAAGCATGTTTACACGTCAGTAGAAGCCATAATACACAAAAAAATCACAATAAAGCAACACAAAAACAGCATTAAAAGCCTTGCAATACATGACCTCTTGTGTAGTCAAAGGTTACCTTTGGCAACATAAAAGGTTACCTTTTGCTGTGTAAAAGACCATGTTTATCAATACGAACACTATTTTCAATGCAATTATTCTCTATTTCGCAAAATATCAAATGTTAAACGCCATATTCAAAAACGCCGCAAAATGTTAACATTGCATAATACCGAAAAATGGCAGTAAAACAACATCATACCAACATTGAAATCACGCCCTGACATCTGACACAACAATAAAAATAATAAAATTAATGCAAAAGTAAGATATAAACAATAAGATTATGCCAAAAAAAGAGTAATTTTGTCACATTAATTTTAATGAAGAATATAAAATGAAAAAAATCTTATTGTTATCGCTCATGTTTATACTGTCGTTTGGATATGCGGCAGCACAGAAACAGGCTCAAATCAAGTTTGACAAGCTGACCTATGATTTCGGCAAATTCGCAGAAAGCACACCGGTACAGAAATGTACTTTCACATTCACCAATGTCGGCGATGCTCCTCTTATAATCAATCAGGCTGTGGCAAGCTGCGGATGCACCGTGCCAAAGTACACAAAGAAGCCTGTTGCACCGGGGCAGAAAGGCACGCTCACCGTTACATATAACGGCAAGGGCAGATTCCCGGGACATTTCAAGAAAACGATAACAGTAAGGACCAACGGGAAACCTGAAATGACACGCCTATACGTGGAAGGAACCATGGATGAAGTAAAGAAATAAGCAAGCGTTACGTTTTACGGCAAGCCCCAACATACATTCAACCAATATGTTGGGGCTTGCCGTTTCATTTACTATTTATCCGAATACAAGAAACATTATCAGAAAGAATACGCAAAACCTATCGAGGCGTATTCCTTAAACTGCCAGTAGCCGAGGTCGTCGTCACGCTCAGACGTACCGTCATCGAATCGCGGATATATGAACACGTTGGTGGAAATGTACTTGTTAAACTGGAAAGTTATGGTGTTTTCCCATTCCAGTTCAGTACGTTTATAAGTGGTATATCCGTAAAGACGGGTCTTCCATTTAATCAGTTCTGACAGAGTCCATGTAAGGTCGAAAGTACACTCTGAACCAAAATCGTTCAACGTATGTCTTCCTTCTTCCAGTCCGTAACTTGTTGCAAGAGCCGAACGGCCCACATATTTAAAATTATATGCCAGCGGTGCCATCTGGATAGAGCCTGTCAGTTTGCCGTCCAAAGCTTTTACCGAATAGCTCATACCGAGTGAAAAATTCAAGTTCAGTGGCGACAATATGTCTGAATATACCTTGGGGTCATTGCTCTTATAATTACGCAAGAACTGAGTATATGCAATCAACTGGAACGTATAATACCAGTTATGGGCTGCCTGCAGTCCTAATTTACCTGTATATCGGATAAGGTCTTCAGACGTTTTGAAGTTATGAAGTGTGTCTCCGCGAGATGTCTGGAACCCCAGCTTCAACTCGAGTTTATTCTCAAACTTTACTTTTTGCTTATTGTTGTAATTAGCCTGCAGCGTGGCACTTGCCACCATTGAATAATTACTCTCTCCCCCTTTATACCAGTTACCTGACACATAGTTTTGCAGGAATTGAAGATAATAGTCACCGTTGAAAGTCCAGAAATTGGGCTTGTCGACAACAATCACAAGCGGTGTGTCAAACTGTTCATCCGGCACATCGTCTTCACGTCTTACATATTCAACCTTATGATGTAACGGCTGGGTTATCTCCTCATGCAAGGCACCGGCTCTCGCGAGGTCATCTTCGGTGACTTCCACATATTCGGGATGGCTCATGTAGGTGTTTATCAGCGTCTTGTCTATGGCTGCATCAATGTCGTCGGCGGCATTTTCGCCAAGCACTATGCTGTTGGTTGCGGCCGTATGATAAAAGACCAACGGTGAAAACAATCTGAAAAAACGCGAGTCTGGCATATATCCGTCATACATAGAATCGGCAACACGCAGCATAGAGTCTGACCTTGCTTTAAACTGACGCAGAGAATCGGCATAAGCGGCTACGAATGACGTGTCCTGTTCTACCTTCGGTACATTTCGCCGCCGAAGACGTAACTGAGCATCAGCTTCACCGGCAATCGCAATAAACAACACAAAAAATATTATCGTATGTTTCATCCTGCAAAATTATGTTTTGCCTGCAAAGTTAACATTAAATCCCCAAATACGCAGCACTTGGATATTTTTTCACCGAATAAAGAGGCTATAATTTGGGCGTATCAGCAAATTTTCTTAATTTTGCACATCATATTTTATTTTGTATTTAGTAATCAAAACATTATAATCGTGGCAGAAACAAAATATATCTTCGTCACCGGCGGTGTTGCTTCCTCACTTGGCAAAGGAATCATATCGTCGTCAATAGGCAAACTTCTTCAAGCCAGAGGCTATAACATCACAATCCAAAAGTTTGACCCCTACATCAACATTGATCCGGGAACACTCAACCCTTACGAACACGGTGAATGCTATGTGACCGTTGACGGACACGAGGCTGATCTTGATTTGGGTCATTATGAGCGCTTCACGGGTATCCAGACAACCAAGGCGAACAATCTTACCACCGGACGCATATATAAGTCCGTAATCGACAAAGAGCGCCGCGGAGACTATCTCGGAAAAACCATACAGGTCATACCGCATATAACGGACGAGATCAAACGAAATGTGATGCTGCTCGGAAAGAAAAACAATTATGACTTTGTCATAACTGAAATAGGAGGTACGGTGGGCGACATTGAGAGTCTGCCTTTTCTCGAAAGCATACGACAGCTGAAATGGGAACTGGGCAAACGGGCCCTCTGTGTACACCTTACATATATACCGTATCTGGCTGCCGCCAAAGAGCTGAAAACAAAACCCACACAGCACTCTGTAAAAGAACTGCAAAGCGTCGGCATACAGCCCGACATCCTCGTACTCAGAACAGAACACCCAATCAATGACAACATACGCAAAAAGGTGGCCAACTTCTGTAACGTAGACTTTGATGCCGTTGTGCAGAGCGTTGACATGCCTACCATATATGAAGTGCCGGTACGCATGCAGGAACAGAAACTTGACGAGACAATACTCCGCAAGATGGGCGAGCCTATCGGCGAAAAACCCACATTGGGGCCATGGCGTTCGTTTCTCGAGCGCAGGCATAAAGCCACAGAGATAGTAAACATCGGACTTGTCGGCAAATATGACTTGCAGGACGCATACAAAAGCATCCTTGAAAGTCTCTCACAGGCCGGTACATATAACGATTATAAAGTCAAGACTACATTCATCAACAGTGAAAAGCTGAATGATGGCAACGTTGCCGAAAAGCTTGAAGGCATGGACGGAATCGTGATTTGTCCCGGATTCGGACAGCGTGGCATTGAAGGGAAAATCGTAGCCGCACACTACACACGTACCCACGATATACCGACTTTCGGAATATGTCTTGGCATGCAGATGATTGTTGTTGAGTTCGGACGCAACGTACTGGGCTATGAAGACGCCAACAGTCGTGAAATGGACGAGAAGACGGAACACAACGTCATAGACATAATGGAAGACCAAAAGAACATCACCAATATGGGCGGCACAATGCGTCTTGGCGCATACGAGTGCGTACTGAAGCAAGGCTCACGCGTATTCAACATATATAAGAAAGAACACATACAGGAGCGCCATCGCCACCGCTACGAATTCAACAATGATTTCGAACAGGAATATGAGCGTGCCGGCATGAAATGTGTAGGCCGTAATCCCGAAAGTGATTTGGTCGAGATTGTCGAGATACCGGGATTAAAGTGGTATATCGGCACCCAGTTCCACCCCGAATACTCAAGTACGGTGCTTCATCCGCATCCTTTGTTCCTTGATTTTGTTAAAACTGCAATAGAGAATAAGAAAAGCAAGAACAAATAACACTATACAGTTTTCAGTAAATGGATAAGAATACTATTATCGGTCTGGTCCTCATCGCAGCCCTTTTAATCGGCTACAGCTGGTACACAAAACCGTCTGAGGAAGAGATTGCCCAACGAAGGATGCAAGACTCAATCACAGCCGTAGCCAAAGAGAAGGCTGAACAGCAGATGAAAGCCGAACAACAGGCCGGACAAGCCAATGCCGCAAGACTAGCTGCTCAGGACACAACCGTAGCTTTTTACAAATCACTCCACGGCAAAGCACAAAATATCGTGCTGAGAAATTCAAAGGTGGAACTTACGTTAAACACCAAAGGCGGTACTGTTGAGAAGGCTGTGTTGAAAGGCTTTAAGGACAATCAGGGAAATCCCGACCTTACTCTGTTTGACGCACAGAATCAGTCTTTGAAATTCATGCTGGCAGGGAAAGAGACCAACATCATAACGAGCGACCTGTTCTTCACACCGTCAAACATAACCGACTCTACCGTAACGATGACGGCCGATGCCGGCAACGGTAAGTCCTTGGTGATGAATTACAGACTCGGCAAAGACTATATGCTCCATTTCTCGATGCAAGCCAACGGACTTGGCGGAATGTTCGCCCCCAATTACGATAAGATGGACATCGAATGGACCGAGCGTTGTCGCCAACAGGAGAAGGGATTCACGTTTGAGAACCAACACTCATCACTGACATACCATCTCACTGAAGGAGGTACAGACAATCTTAGTGAGACTGGCGAGAATGTCGACAAGAAAATTGAAGACCGGATTGATTGGGTGGCCTTCAAGAACCAGTTCTTTAGTGCGGTGATGATTGCCAAAAACGATTTCGGCACGAATTCATCACTTACCAGCATACCTCAGGAGAAAGGCTCGGGCTATCTAAAGCATTACGCGGCAAAGATGAAGACCGCGTTCGACCCTACGGGAAAGACTCCGACCGAACTCGAATTTTACTTCGGTCCCAATGACTTCAATCTTCTGAAAAGGATAGAGAAGCAAAGCACGTTCAACAAAGATCTCGAGCTGCAGCGTCTTGTCTATCTGGGCTGGCCCATCATCCGGATTATCAACCGCTGGTTTACCATCTACGTGTTCGACTGGCTCACCGCGATGAACATTAACATGGGCATAGTGCTTATTCTGATAACGCTGTTGCTCAAACTCATCACATACCCTCTGGTCAAGAAAAGCTACATGTCATCGGCGAAGATGCGTGTGCTGAGACCGAAAATAGAAGAAGCCACAAAGCAATACAACAAGCCCGAGGACCAAATGCAGAAGCAGCAGGCAATGATGGCGATGTACTCGAAATACGGTGTCAGTCCGCTGAGCGGATGCCTGCCCATCCTCATACAGATGCCCATCTGGATAGCGATGTTCAACTTTGTGCCAAACGCAATACAGCTACGCGGCGAAAGTTTCCTGTGGATAAGCGACTTGTCGACATACGACCCGATTATCGAATGGAACAAGAACATCTGGCTCATCGGCGACCACCTGAGCCTGACGTGTATCCTGTTTTGCGCCGCCAACGTGCTTTACAGCATAATGACGATGCGCCAGCAGAAAGACCAGATGATAGGCGCCCAGGCCGAACAGATGAAGATGATGCGCTGGATGACCTACCTCATGCCTGTGATATTCTTCTTCATGTTCAACGACTATTCAGCCGGTCTTAACTTCTATTATTTCATATCATTGTTCTTCAGCGCCGCAATAATGTGGACTCTGCGAAAAACAACCAATGACGAGAAGCTCCTGAGCATACTTGAAGCACGCTATCAGGAAAACAAGAACAACCCGCAGAAAATGAGCGGATTCGCGGCAAGGCTCGAGGCCATGCAGAAACAGGCGGAAGAACTGAAGCGCCAGCGCGAGCAGCAGGACAAGACAAGACCCGGAAAATAACAACAACAATAACCTGAATAATAGGGGCAGGCACAACGTCTGCCCCTATCTTCAAAACCATAATATTATGAATAAAACATTAATGGTAGCAGCCGCACTTGCCATCGGCTGCAATTCCTTAAACGCACAAGAAGCGGCAAGCTTCATCGGGAAAAGCAACATCACATTGAAAAGCGATCTGATGACACCTGAGGCTCTCTGGGCCATGGGGCGCATCGGCAGTCATCAGGCTTCACCCGACGGCAAGAAAATAGTTTATCAGGTAAGTTATTACAGCGTCAAGCAGGACAAGGGGCACACCGTCATTTACGTGATGGACGCCGACGGCCGCAACAACAAGATGCTCACAACAAGCACTGACAGCGAGAGCGACGCCGTATGGACGCACAACGGACAGAAAATAGCTTTCCTCAGTAAAGGACAAATCTGGGAAATGAACGCCGATGGCAGCGGCAGGAAACAGCTTACCCACGACAAAACCGGCATAGACGGCTTCATGTTCTCTCCGGACGGGACTAAAGTCATACTGATAAAACAGATACCTTATCACGGCATAATAAAGAAGAACCCCTCAGACCTGCCCAAAGCCACGGGACGCCTTATCACGGACATGAATTACAGGCATTGGGACGAGTACGTGGAGAGCATTCCGCATCCCTTCCTCGCCGAAGTCACGGCAAGCGGCATCACCGAGGGTAAAGACATCATGAGCGGGGAGCCTTACGAAAGTCCCGTAAAGCCGTTCGGCGGCGTAGAGCAGCTGGCATGGAGCCCCGACTCAAAGACTGTCGCATACACGTCGCGCAAAAAGACCGGCGTCGAATATGCTGCATCCACCGACACAGACATATACCTGTACGACACAGAGACCGGCAGTACGGAGAACATCTGCAAGCCAGCCGGATACAAAGCCCCCGCAACAGACCTGACCAAGACAAAAAAGCACCAGGCCGTCAACTCAGCAGAAAACCTGAAAAACAATCCCGGCTATGACACCAACCCCCAATACTCGCCCGACGGCCGCTACATAGCTTGGCTCAGCATGCCGCGCGACGGATATGAGAGCGACCGCAACCGCCTCTGTGTGTACAACGTCAAAACTGGAGAGAAGACATACGTAACCGAATCGCTCGACACCAACGTCGACGCCTTCTGCTGGGGGAACGACTCCAAGACATTCTATTTCCTCGGAGTATGGCACGGCTGCGAGAACATCTACCGCACCAATCTGAAGGGCGAAGTCACACAGCTGACAGACGGATGGCATGACTACGGCTCAGTGCAGCTGCTCGGTGACGGCAAAAAACTTCTGGCCGAGCGCCATAGCATGTCGCAGGCCTCAGAGCTGTACGTCATACAGCCGGGCAAAAAAGAAGGAAAGGCCGAAGCCGAACAGATAACCTTCGAGAACAAGCACCTGTACGACCAGATGACCTTCGGCAAGATACAGCAGCGCTGGGTCAAGACGACCGACGGCAAAGACATGCTCTACTGGGTGGTGCTGCCCTCCCACTTTGACGCCACCAAGAAATACCCCACCCTGCTCTTCTGCGAAGGCGGTCCGCAAAGCCCTGTGTCACAATTCTGGAGCTACAGATGGAACATGCAGATAATGGCCGCAAACGGATACGTAGTAATCGCACCGAACAGGCGCGGACTGCCTGGCTTCGGCAGCGAATGGAACGAGCAGATATCCGGCGACTGGACAGGTCAGTGCATGAAAGACTACCTGACAGCCATCGACGACGCATGCAACAATCTGCCATTCGTCGACAAAGACCGCCTCGGAGCCGTCGGCGCAAGCTTCGGCGGATTCAGCGTCTACTATCTTGCCGGCCACCACGACAAGCGCTTCAAATGCTTCATAGCACACGACGGAGCATTCAATCTCGAATCGATGTACACCGATACTGAAGAAGCATGGTTCAGCAACTGGGAATATGAAGACGCCTTCTGGAACAAAGACATGTCGGACAACGCCCGGCGCACCTACGCCAATTCGCCCCACAAGTTCGTCGACAAGTGGGACACGCCGATACTCTGCATACACGGCGAAAAAGACTACCGCATCAACGCCAACCAGGGCATGGGAGCATTCAACGCGGCAAGAATGAGAGGCATCCCCGCAGAGCTGTTGCTCTTCCCCGATGAAAACCACTGGGTACTGAAACCTCAGAATGGCATCCTCTGGCAACGCACATTCTTCGGATGGCTCGACAGATGGCTCAAATAAATGCTATTTACGGTTTTACGGTTGTGGGGTTTTACGGTTGTAAGGTCTGTAGGGTTGTACGGTCACAACCACATAATCGCATAACCCAACAGCCTTACAACCCTACAACCCAACAACCGTAAAACCACAAAACCGTAAAACCATATAACAAACTTTACACACATGACAGAAACAATACAAAAAACCCTTCGCGACTCCGCCGCCATGCGATGGACGGTGCTGTTCTTCCTGGCCTTCGCCATGTTCTGTTCATACATCTTCATGGACATACTCTCGCCGATAAAAGACCTCATGCAGTCCACCCGCGGATGGGACTCTACGGCCTTCGGCACTATGCAAGGCTCGGAGACGTTCCTCAACGTATTCGTGTTCTTCCTCATCTTCGCCGGAATAATACTCGACAAGATGGGCGTACGCTTCACGGCCGTGCTTTCGGGTGTGGTAATGCTCGTCGGAGCCACCATCAACTGGTACGCTGTTACTGAATCGTTCGCGGGCAGCAGCCTCGAGACATGGTTTACCGACAACCTCAACTATATCCCCGGCTTCGACGAACTCGGCATATCCCCCTTCTACCTCGGCATGCCCGCCTCGGCCAAGCTCGCCGCCGTCGGTTTCATGATATTCGGCTGCGGCGTTGAGATGGCCGGCATCATGGTTTCGCGCGGCATCGTAAAATGGTTTAAAGGCCGCGAAATGGCTCTGGCCATGGGTTCGGAGATGGCCCTGGCCCGTCTCGGCGTGGCCACATGTATGATATTCTCGCCCGTGTTCGCCCGTCTGGGCGGCCATGTCGACGTGTCACGCTCGGTAGCATTCGGCGTAGTGTTGCTCATGATAGCCCTCATCATGTTCATCGTATACTTCTTCCTCGACAGAAAGCTCGACTCGCAGACAGGCGAGGCCGAAGAGAAAGACGACCCCTTCAAGGTCAGCGACATCGGCCGTATTCTGCGCAGCAGCGGCTTCTGGCTTGTGGCTCTGCTGTGCGTGCTGTACTATTCGGCCATATTCCCCTTCCAGAAGTACGCCGTCAACATGCTGCAGTGCAACCTCACGTTCACCCAAGTGCCTAGCGACTCGTTCTGGGCAGGCACAACCGTCACCGTCATCCAATACGTCATCATGCTAGTTGTAGCCGGAGCCGCCTTTGCCAGCAATTTCTCCCGGAAGGCGTCCCTTCGCTACTCCATGCTCGCGCTTGCCGTGGTGTCGCTCGTGGTGTTCTGTTACATGGGTTACATGCGCCAGAGCGCCGAGACAGTGTTTGCCGTCTTCCCCCTGCTCGCCGTAGGCATCACGCCAATACTCGGCAACTATGTCGACCATAAGGGTAAGGCAGCCTCCATGCTTATTGTAGGCTCGCTGCTACTCATAGCCTGCCATCTTACATTCGCATTCCTGCTGCCCATGCTGAAGGGCAACGCCGTGGGCGGAGTGATACTTGCCTACTTCACCATACTCGTTCTCGGCGCCAGCTTCTCACTCGTACCCGCATCATTGTGGCCAAGCGTGCCCAAACTGGTCGACGCCAAGATTATCGGTAGCGCCTACGCCCTGATATTCTGGATACAGAACATCGGTCTGTGGCTCTTTCCGCTACTTATCGGCAAAGTACTCGACAAGACCAACTCCCAACTTGTGGCCGACCTGACGAACGGCGTCATCACCCCCGAGCAAGCTGCCATCTCTTACGACTATACGGCACCGCTGGTCATGCTGGCCTGCCTCGGCGTGGCCGCCCTCATTCTGGGCCTTGTGCTGAAAGTGGTCGACAAGAAAAAAGGCTACGGACTCGAGCTGCCTAACATTCAAGACTGAGCAACCCGACGTTTTTTGAAAATTGCAAGGTTATACGGTCGTGAAGTTTGAGGGGATATGCACGTGAAAAGAGTATATCACAAACACGCATACAACCGTAAAAGCCTCACAATCGTATAACCTCACAATCTTCAAACCACACAACCGCACAACCTTAAATGTCCAGCACAAAATTACAGAGCTGTCATAAATCAGAAAAACAGTTTATTTCCAACTCATATTGAAAATGGCATATCTAAATCAAGAAATAAACAAGCTGTTGACAGGACATGTCGACATTTTACGCTTTGTTGATATTTCAGGTCTGGACGTTCGGCAAAACAGTGGTCTGCCCAATGCAATACTGATCGGTATTGGAGTAAATCCCCAATTTATCAAAATGGTATCAGACCATACAAACTATATACATACCAATGAAGACGAATATGCACAGACTGAAAAAAGAGCCGGAGTTATAGCCGACAAATTGGCGAATGCTCTTATTGAACGTGGATATAAAGCCTTGTCACAGTCCGATAGAGGCTTGATGAAAGAGAATGCCTTTGATTATTATACAAAAACATCTGTTTTGCCGCATAAAACAATCGCAATACTTGCCGGTTTGGGGTGGATTGGTAAAAACAATCTGCTTATAACAACAGAATATGGAGCAGCCCAATGTCTAGGATCTGTGTTGACAGATGCACCTTTATATGTGGATTGTCACGACCCCAATCCTTCAAAATGCGGTAAATGCACTGTCTGTGTCAACACATGTCACAAGAAAGCCTTGAAAGGACGTGACTGGAACAGATTTATTTCAAGAGATGATATTATAAATGTGTCTGAATGTAATACGTGCCTAAGATGTATGGTTAATTGCCCTGTGACAATGAAATGTATGAAACGCTTTACCACGAAATAAAAACTTATATGATATTTTCCAAAATACATGACCGCATGATTTTTATAAGAAAAAGA
>CALNFG010000025.1 GCA_939792625.1 uncultured Prevotella sp. | reverse complement strand
AGTTCATCGGCAAGTTCAACGTGAGCAACCTGCTGGCCGTCTACGGCGCGGCGGTAATGCTGGGCGAGAAGCCCGAAAACGTGCTGCTGGTGATGAGTACGCTGAAAAGCGTCAGCGGCAGGCTCGACCCCGTACACTCGCCGGAGGGCTACACGGCAATCGTGGACTATGCCCACACGCCCGATGCGCTGGAGAACGTGCTGAACGCCATACACGAAGTGCTGAACGGCAAAGGGCACGTGATAACCGTATGCGGCGCCGGCGGCAACCGCGACAAGGGCAAGCGCCCGCTCATGGCGCAAGAAGCCGTAAGGCAGAGCGACAAGGTTATCATCACGAGTGACAATCCGCGGTTTGAAGACCCGCAGGACATCATCAACGACATGCTGGCCGGACTGAACGCCCAGCAGATGAAAAAGGTGGTGAGCATAGCCGACCGCCGCGAGGCCATACGCACCGCCTGCATGATGGCCGGCAAGGGAGACGTCATACTCGTGGCCGGCAAGGGGCACGAGAACTATCAGGAGATAAAGGGCGTGAAACACCACTTTGACGACAAGGAGGTGCTGCGCGAAATATTTGAAGGACAGCAAACGAATCAAGAGAAATAATGTTATACTATTTATTCCGCTTCCTGGAGCAGTTCGGCATCCCCGGCGCCCACGTGTGGGGATACATCTCGTTCAGGTCTCTGCTGGCACTGATACTGTCGCTGGTGATATCGGCCTGGTTTGGCGAGAAGTTCATAAAGTATCTCAAGAGCAAACAGATTACCGAAACGCAGCGCGATGCCAAGACCGACCCCTTCGGAGTGAAGAAAATCGGCGTGCCGTCAATGGGCGGCATCATCATCATCGTTGCCATTCTTGTGCCGGTGCTGCTGCTGGGCCGCATGCGCAACATATACCTCATACTGATGATTATCACCACCGTATGGCTCGGCTTTCTGGGCGGCCTTGACGACTATATCAAGATATTCCGCCACAACAAGGAGGGACTGCCGGGGCGCTTCAAGATTGTGGGACAGATAAGCATCGGACTGATCGTCGGACTGATACTGTGGTACAGCCCCGACGCGAAGATTAACGAAAACCTTGCCATCGAGAAGCAGGACGGTCAGGAAATGGTGGTGAAACACAGGCCCGAGGCCCGCAAGTCGCTGAAGACCACCATCCCGTTTGTCAAAGGGCACAACCTTGACTATGCCGACCTGATGAGCTTCTGCGGCAAGTACAAGACGGCGGCAGGCTGGATTCTGTTTGTCGTGATGACCATCTTCGTGGTTACGGCCGTGTCGAACGGCGCCAACCTCAACGACGGCATGGACGGCATGTGTGCGGGCAATTCGGCCATAATAGGCGTGGCTCTCGGCATCTTCGCCTACGTGAGCAGCCACATTGAATACGCCGCCTACCTCAACATAATGTACATACCGGGCTCTCAGGAACTTGTGGTGTTCATGTGTGCGTTCGTAGGCGCGCTGATAGGATTTCTGTGGTACAACGCTTATCCGGCACAGATATTCATGGGCGACACGGGCTCGCTGACCATCGGAGGCGTCATAGCGGTGTGCGCAATCATAATACACAAGGAACTGATGCTGCCGATACTGTGCGGAATATTCTTTGTCGAGAGCCTCAGCGTGATACTTCAGGTGTGGTACGCGAAGATGGGCTCACGCCGCGGCGTCAAACAGCGCATCTTCAAGAGAGCGCCTCTGCACGACACGTTCCGCATGCAACAGTCACAGCTTGACCCCGACACGAAATATCTTTTCCAGAAACCCAAGGGCGCCGTACATGAGTCGAAGATAACGATACGCTTCTGGATTGTGACGATTATTCTCGCCGCACTGACAATAATAACGCTGAAAGTAAGATGACATATAAGCAGACAAGAAACAAGTAGACGAGCAGACAAATGACGAGCAGACAAGGAGATTTGATAAGTAATCAACTTGTCAACTAAAGGGAGAAATCTCCTTGTCTGCTTGTCAGCTTGTAACTCGTCAACTAAAAAAGAAGAAACATGAAACGAATAGTAATACTTGGAGCCGGCGAGAGTGGAGCCGGAGCGGCCGTACTGGCCAAGAAAGAGGGCTTCGACGTGTTTGTGTCAGACATGTCGCAGATAAAGGACAAGTACAAGAAGATGCTCGACGAGCGCGGCATCGCATGGGAGGAAGGACAACACACCGAGGCGCTCATCCTCAACGCCGACGAGATAATAAAAAGCCCGGGCATACCGTGTGACGCACCGATGATAAAGCGGTGCAGCGAAAAGGGCATACACATCATCAGCGAGATAGAGTTCGCCGGGCGCTACACCAAGTCGAAAATGATCTGCATCACCGGCAGCAACGGCAAGACAACCACAACGTCGCTCATCTACCACATCTTCAAGAGCGCGGGCTACGACGCCGGACTGGCCGGCAACATAGGCAACTCGCTGGCCCTGCAGGTGGCCGAGGACCCGCACGAATACTACATCATAGAACTCAGCTCGTTCCAGCTCGACAACATGTACGACTTCCGCGCCAACATAGCAATCCTGCTGAACATCACGCCCGACCACCTCGACCGTTACGACAACTGCATGCAGAACTATGTAGACGCAAAGATGCGCATACTGCAAAACCAGACGGGCGACGACTCGTTCATCTACTGGAACGATGACCCCGTAATAAAACGCGAGCTGCAGAAGTATGACATCAAGGCCATACAGTACCCCTTCTCCGAACTGAAAGAGACAGGCTCGATAGGCTACATAGAGGAGGGACGCTACACCATAGAGCGCCCCACCCCGTTCAACATGGAACAAGAGGCTCTCAGCCTGACCGGGAAGCACAACATATACAATTCGCTGGCAGCCGGCATAGCCTCAGACGTGGCCGGGATAAAGAACGAATACATACGCAAGAGTCTGGCCGACTTCCCCGGCGTCGAACACCGTCTGGAGAAGGTGGCCCGCGTGGGCGGCGTGCAGTACGTCAACGACTCGAAAGCCACCAACGTGGATGCCTGCTGGTACGCGCTCGAGAGCATGAAGACGCCCGTAGTGCTTATACTCGGCGGCAAGGACAAGGGCAACGACTACAACGCCATAAAAGACCTCGTGAGGCAGAAGTGCGCGGGCCTTGTCTACCTCGGAGCCGACAATTCGAAACTGCACGCCTTCTTCGACGGCATGGGTCTGCCCGTGCGCGACACCCACTCGATGGCCGACTGCGTGCAGGCCTGCTACGAGATGGCCCGCCCCGGCGACACCGTGCTGCTCAGCCCATGCTGCGCCAGCTTCGACCTGTTCAAGAACATGGAAGACCGCGGAGAACAGTTTAAGGAACTGGTGAGAAATTTGTAATTCAGCAGACAAGCAGACAAGTGACGAGCAGACAAGGAGATTAGATAAATAATCTACTCGTCAACTAAAAGAGAAATCTCCTTGTCTGCTCGTCTGCTTGTCACTCGTCAACTAAAAAAACAATTATGCCAAAATCAACCGAACTGAAGCTTAAGGGCGACGCCGTTATCTGGACAGTGTTCCTGCTGCTGTGCATCATCAGCATAATTGAAGTGTTCAGCGCCTCGAGCAACCTCACCTTCAAGAGCGGCAACTACCTCGGCCCGATGATAAAGCACTGCGCCCTGTTGGGCGTGGGCGTGGTGGTGCTGGCCGGCGTGATGAACATCAAGTGCAAGTACTTCAAGATTGTCACGCCATTTGCGCTGCTGCTGTCGGTACTGCTGCTCGTGGCCGTGCTGTGCTTCGGCGAGAGTACCAACGGGTCAAACCGCTGGCTGTCAATATGGGGCATACAGTTTCAGCCCTCCGAGATAGCCAAAGGCTCGCTCATCCTGGCCACCGTCCGCATACTCAGCGCCATGCAGACACCCGCCGGCGCCGACCGCCGCGCCATGAAATACATCCTTGCCGTGTGCTTTGTGATAATCCCGCTCATCATGGTCGAGAATCTCTCCACGGCCATGCTGCTGTGCGTCGTGGTGCTGATGCTCATGTTCATAGGCAAGGTGCCCAAGGCGCAGCTCGGCCGTCTGCTGGGCTCGGTCATGCTCATCGTGGCTCTGGCCGTGGGCGCCGTAATGCTGTTCGGCCACGATAAGGAGGCCGAAGCCGCCGCAGGTGAAGGCAAGGAGCTGGTGGAAGAGAGCAGCCGGCGGGAAGAAAACTTCATAGAGAAGATATTCCACCGCTGCGACACGTGGAAAGCCCGCATCGACCACTTCCTTGACAACACCCCCGTGCCGCCGGAGAAGGTTGACCTCTTCGACCGAGGCTCGCAGACCGCCCACTCCAACATAGCCATCGCCTCGTCGGGGCTTGTGGGCAAGGGGCCCGGCAACTCCGTCGAGCGCGACTTTCTGTCGCAGGCCTTTTCAGACTTCATCTACGCCATCATCATCGAAGAGATGGGCATCATCGGGGCAGCCGTGGTGTGCATGCTGTACATCATCCTGCTGTTCCGCACGGCCTACATAGCCAACCGCTGCGCCAACATTTTCCCCGCCCTGCTCGTCATGGGCTTCGCCCTGCTGCTCGTCGTCCAGGCCATGTTCAACATGATGGTGGCCGTGGGCCTGGCTCCGGTCACGGGCCAGCCCCTGCCCCTCATCAGCAAGGGCGGCACATCCACCATCATCAACTGCGCCTACATCGGCATTATCCTAAGCGTAAGCAGCACCGCAAAGAAGAAAGACGACGACAACACACAGGCATCACGGCGCAGCGAAACAGCCGAAGAAGAGAATCTTGCAACAGCCTGACAATCAGATAAATACGAAACGACTAACAAAAGCTTACCTTTTGCATGGCAAAAGGTAAGCTTTTGCTTTGTAAAAGGTAACCTTTCGCAGGACGAAAGGTTACCTTTCGGAAAACCATGACAGGTGAATGGAACTACAACTGAATTATTACGCTAAAAAACAAAAGTCCGTTCAGCACGACAACTGATAAAAGGCTGCTTTTCCGTAACTTTGCAAGAGATACAATATGAATAAATCCATGACGCGCATAATTTTAGAAACCACCAGACTTCAATTGCGGGAAATGACACTTTCAGATATGAGTGCATTATCCTCAATATTACAAGATGAGAAAGTAATGTATGCTTATAACGGAGCTTTCAGTGACAAAGAAACCCTTAACTGGATGCAAAAGCAACTTCAACGATATAAGGATTACGGATTCGGACTGTGGGGCGTATTCCTTAAAGATACCGGCAAAATGATAGGACAATGCGGTATTACCATGCAGGAATACAAGACGATGCAAGTTCCAGAAATAGGATACTTACTGGCTCATAAATATTGGCATAAAGGTTATGCAATTGAAGCAGCAACGGTTTGTCGGGACTATGGATTTAACACACTGCATCTCAATGCGTTGTATTCCATTATAAGAGATACGAACATTGCGTCTCAAAACGTCGCGTTACGTAACGGCATGACCATAATCGACACAATTACCAAACATTATCGCGGAGTAGATATGCCACACATGGTGTTTTGCGTAAAAAAAGACGACATCAGATAAAAATTCAATCATCATCACACTGCACTTTCCGACGGTGCGGCTGTACTTGCCGCGCCCGCCGGTTTTAGGTCAGTTATTCATTCGCCGGTTTTGTCAGACCTTTGTTTTTCAAGAATTTTATCAGCCATGAGGCACAGCTCGTCGTACCATTCGCTGCCGAAACGCCTTATGAGGGGCTCGCGCAGAAACTGATATACGCGCAGCCCCAAGGCGCGTCCTTTAATCCGCGCAGACTCGCAGATGCTCCAGCGGTGGTAGTTGAGAGCCACAAGCCCGTTGGACAACCGCCGCTCACGTATGGGGTAAAGACTGCAACTTAAGGGTTTTAGCATTGTGCCGGTCTTGCCCGAACGCCACAGGCGCTCCAGCAGGCAAAGGCACGTGTTGCCCTCATAGCAGGTAAACACACAGTCGCGACCGCCTACGATGCTCGTCACAAGGTCACCCTCGGTGTCGGCATAGGCCACTCCGCGACGGTCGACCTCAGCCTGAGCCGACGCCGACATCTGCGGCCACAACGCGGGCAGGGCGTCTTCGATGACAGCCACTTCATCAAGAGTGACCGGCGCACCCGACTCGCCTTCAACGCAGCAGGCTCCGTCGCAGGCCTCAAGGTCGCAGCAAAAATATTCTGTTATAACATCGGGCGACACAAGAACATCGCCCACCTGTAATATCATGTCGTAATGCATTTTGTTTTTTAGTTGACGAGTTACAAGCAGACGAGCAGACAAGGAGATTTCTCTTTTTAGCTGACAAGTAGATGATTTATCAAATCTCCTTGTCTGCTCGTCTGCTCGTAACTTGTCTGCTCGTAACACCTTACCACTCTATCGGCTTCAAGCCGTGCCGGGTAAGATATTGGTTGGTGAGACTGAAGTGGTGATTACCGAAAAATCCGCGGTGGGCAGACAGCGGTGAAGGATGAGGCGAGCGCAGTATGAGGTGGCGCGAAGCATCGATGAGCTGTGCCTTGCTCTGGGCGTAACTGCCCCAAAGGATGAACACAAGATTGTTGCGCCGGGCTGACAGACAACTTATCACGGCGTCGGTAAATTCTTCCCAGCCGTGGCGCTGATGGCTGCCGGCGGCATGGGCACGCACGGTGAGCGTGGCGTTGAGCAGCAGCACACCCTGACGGGCCCAACGCTCCAGACTGCCGCTTTGCGGCACAGGTGTGCCGATGTCGTCGTGTATCTCCTTGAAGATATTGACCAAAGAGGGCGGCAGCGGCACGCCGTCGGCCACAGAGAAGCACAACCCCTCGGCCTGACCCGGCTCGTGGTAAGGGTCTTGCCCTATGATTACAACCTTTACACTGTCAAAAGGACACAGGTTGAAGGCGTTGAAGATGAGACGACCCGGAGGATAACATTCGCCGTGACGGTACTCTTCATGTACAAACGCGGCAAGCGCGGCAAAGTATGGTTTGGCAAACTCTTGCCCTATATGCTGTTTCCAGCTTTCTTCTATCTTTACGGTCATTGCTATTTTACGGTTTTAAGGTTATTTACGGTTATCGGGTTATACGGCTGTGTACGGTTATCGGGTTATACGACTGTGTACGGTTGTCGGGTTATACGGTTTGCGGCTGCAAGGTTATGAAATATCTGCAACTGTAAAGCCGTATGACCGTAAAACCGAACACAAACCTTATAACCCGGCATTCCCAATAAACAGCAGCAGGCGGTTGGTCACGTTGACATCGCTCACGCCGCTGTCGAAATCGAGCGAAAGGATGTTCATGTCTGGGAAAAACTGCTTTATGCGTTTCTCTATTCCCTTCGAGACAATGTGGTTGGCTATACACCCGAAAGGCTGCAGGCTTACGACGTTGCGCACACCCTGACGGGCACACGACATTATCTCGGCGGGCAGCAACCAGCCCTCGCCGAACTGGGCACTCAGGGAGACCACCTTGCCGGCTTCGCCTGCCTCGCTGAAAATGTCGGCAAAAGGCGTGAAGCGGCTGAATGTCGACGCCGCACGGTTGAAGCGGCCGATGCGACGGCGTATCTTTTTATAGACCAGTCCGTAAGCAAGGTCGGCCAGCGGCGACTTGCGGCTGAGATGAGTCTTGACGGCCACGCGGCGGTTGACAAAACTCTGCATGAAAAAGTCGAGCAGCAGCGGAGGCACCACCTCAACACCACGTGATATAAGCCAGCCGGTAACGTCCTTTTGGGCAAATGGATTGAACTTCAGGAATATCTCGCCCACCACACACACTTTTGGGCAGACACGCGGCACGATGATGCGCTCAAACTCACCCGCCGCCATCGCCAGACAGCTTATCAGGTCGGCATGACGCCCTTCGAGAATCAGGCTCTCGCCGGCCTGCAGATACTGGTCGCGCAGACGGGCGGCCTCGCCCGGGCAACGCTCGCGCACCACAGCGGCGTAATACATCTTGGCTATGCTGTCGCTGTAAAGTACGGCATCGAGAGCCACGGGCAGCAGCTTTGTCCAGTTGACACTGAAGCCGGGCTGGTTGTTCTCCGTGTCGCCGCCCAAAGCCAGCGCCACCACCGGCACTTCACCGTAACCGGCATCAACGAGAGCTTTCTTTATCAGCGGTACATAACTGCTGGCACGGCACTGCCCTCCCGTCTGTGTCATGGCCACGGCGGTTGACGAAGGGTCGTAGCGTCCGCTTCTGAAGGCTTTTATTATGTCTCCCACAATGAGCGTGGCAGGATAGCACACTTCGTTGTTGGCATATTTCAACCCCCACTCGCACGACCGGGCGTCGCTCAGCGGCAGATTGTCTACATCATATCCGGCTATCTTCATCACGGCCGGTATCAGCGGCGAGATGAACGGAGTGAAATATGGAACGATTATCTTGCGTCCGCGGCAGGCCTTGTCATATACAGGCGTTGTCTTAAACTCCTGCACGACTTGCTTTTTGCCGCCTGAGGCAAGCCGCAGGCTCTCAATAAGCGAGCGCACACGCAGCTTCATCGACCCCACGTTGTTGATATCGTCGAGCTTAAGCAGCGTCAGCACCTTGCCGTGACGCGCCAACAGGTCACGCACCTCATCGGTCAGGAAAGCGTCAGGGCCGCAGCCGAAAGAGGTCATCTCGACAAACTCCATGTCACTGCGCCCGGCACTCCACTTGGCTGCCTCGAGTATGCGGTTGGGGTACGCCCACTGTGACAGATAGTGGGCATCGGCCGCAATGCTGACGTGCCGGCCGCGGACAATGTCATCGGTCACCACACAGATGCCCATGTCGACAAGCATGTCCGACACCTTGTGCTGTATCAGCATGTCCGTGTGATAAGGACGACCGGCCAGCAGAATGGTAAGCTGACCGCCGGCACTGGCCTCACGGTACAGGCGCTCGTCGTATGCGGCAATGTCATGCTCGTAAGCATCCTGCTCGCCAACGGCCATGGTAAAGGCCCGTCCGGCTGTATCTTTGTCTATGCCGAGCGTGGCCAGATATTCGCAACATTGTCTGAACAGCAACTTGCGGTCCTTGAAGCTCACCGTGGGTGAGTCGACGGGAATACCGTCACCCTGTACGCTCTTCACCACCTCGGCGTAACCCGTCACTATCGGGCAGTTGTAACTGTTCTGCCCTGCTTCAAGACGACCGTACACCACAAAGGGCATGAAGATACGGTCAACGCCGCAATCCTTGAGATTCTGAATGTGGCTGTGTACCAGTTTGGCAGGGAAACATATATTATCTGACATCACCATGCAGGCACTATGCTCATAAGCGGCAAAACGCGACGGTGCCGACAGCACCACCTTTATGCCGCAAGCCGTAAACAGAGTATGCCAGAAAGGATAATCCTCATACATGTTGAGACAGCGCGGTATGCCTATGGTCATCAGCGGCTCTCCGCCGGGCCAGTCGCGGTTGAAGAGCAGCTCGTTTTTCTTATTATAAGCGTTAACACCTTTTCCGGAGCGATCATGGCCTCCGTTGGAGAATACCCGCTCACAACGATTGCCCGAATAATACTCATGGCCGTTGTCAAAGCTGTAACGCACCACGAGACACCGGTTGTCACAACCCTTGCAGTGCAGACTCTTCTGCGAATAATGCGCCTTGGCCAGCATGTCGTCGAGCGATGTAGTGCCTGAGCCATGACGCACGGCATACAGCGCACAGCCGTATGCACCCATAAGCTCCGGCACGTCGCAACGCGTCACCTCCGTGCCGGTAAGCAGTTCGAGGGCACGCACCACGGCATCATTCCTCATCGTGCCGCCCTGCACCACTATATGACGGCCCAGACGAGAAACATCTCTCAACTTCAGAACTTTGTACAGACAGTTCTTAACCACCGAGTAAGCCAGTCCTGCGGCAATGTCGGCCACGGTTGCGCCCTCACGCAGAGCCTGTTTCACTTTCGAGTTCATGAATACGGTGCAGCGAGTACCCAGATCACACGGAGCGCCGGCCCCGCATGCCATAGCAGCAAATTCGCCGGCCGTATACCCCAAAGTTTTTGCAAAAGTCTCTATGAACGAGCCGCAGCCCGACGAGCAGGCCTCGTTTATCTCTATGCGGTCGATAACGCCGTTGGTTACAAAGATTGCTTTCATGTCCTGCCCGCCGATGTCGAGGATGAATGACACCGCCGGGTCTAAATGGCAGGCAGCCATGTAATGGGCTATCGTCTCCACGATACCGGCATCGAGCTGGAACGCAGCCTTGATGAGATCCTCGCCATAACCGGTGGAACACGAGCCCCTGACACACAGTTCCGCACCGCAGCGGCGGCAGGCTTCATGCAGTTCCGTGAGACCCTTTTCCACTGCCTCTATCGGGTTACCCATATTCGGGCTGTAATAAGAATATATGATGTTGGCATCGCCGTCGGTCACCACAATCTTTGTAGTGGTAGAGCCGGAATCGATGCCTATGTAAACGTCCTGTTTACCTGAACGCAGTTCAGCTCTGCCTGTGGCATGGCCCGACATGCGCTTTTTCCATGACTCGTGTTCCTCATCTCCCCCGAATATCGGAGTGAGCGCGTACGTTGTTCCATCAGTCGGCTGCCGGCCGGCCGCCACATCAGCTATTACATCCGACAGACGGTGCGGACGTTCATCGTCAACGTCTGTCAGTGCTGCCCCCAATGCCGGCAGCAGTGTGCCATGTTCGGGAAGTATGATGTCATCATCTGTCAGCGACAGGTAATCCTTGAAAGCCTTGCGCAACGACGGAATAAACGTCAGCGGACCGCCACACACCAGCACCGGCGGCTTAATCTCGCAGCCATGAGCCAATGTGACCACCGTCTGTACCGCAACGGCATGCAGTATGGATGCCGCAATATCAGCCCTGCTCACGTTCTTGGCAATGAGGTTCTGTATATCTGTCTTGCAGAACACACCGCAGCGCGAGGCTATGGGATAAGTCTGTTTCGCCTCCGCCGCCAGACTGTCAAGCTCGCCGACACCGACACCCAACAGCACGGCCATCTGGTCAATGAACGCTCCGGTGCCACCGGCACAGTTACCGTTCATGCGCAGGTCGACGGCCCGGCCTTCACGGAAGAACACCACTTTGGCGTCTTCGCCGCCGATGTCTATCATCGACACCGTGTCAGGTCTGTATGTCTGTACGGCTTTCGTGGCCGCAACCACCTCTTGGACAAAGGGCAGCCCGAGCCATTCAGCAAAACCCATACCCACCGAGCCGGTCATTCTGACACCGGCCTCTACGTCTCCGCAGTGGTCTTTAAGTGTCTCAAGAATGCCTTTCACCACGTCTTTGGCATCGGCATTGTGTCTCTCATAACGGGAGAACAGCATGTCGCCATCTTCGCCGACGGCTACCACCTTGACCGTGGTTGAACCTATATCAACACCTATTTTTATCATCTACATGTTTCAATTAGTCTTCTTTGTCGTCTGCAAAGTTACTAATTTACATCCTCACACCATTATCTTCGACAACAAAAAAATGTCCGAAAAGTCATTTGTGCCGACAGACTTAGGCATATCCGCCGACATTCACACCCGGGGTACAGACCGTTACATGGCAACGGATTCATTTGCCTTATAAACCACAGTGTCAGAGACTTCATACAGATCATCCACTGTGAGGTCTACTTTCTTCATGTACTCCGTCTGAAGACTTTTCAGCATCTGTGCATACATGTTGACAATATTTGCCATGAACGAATATTGCACGATGAAAGCTCTCACATCATGCCTTTTTATGAATACTGCGGCTCCGTCGCGGGCCGACTCCGTATCATAAAACTCGTCTGACGTGTAAATATCATAAAACAGAGCCATGCGCCTGCCGTTGGTCTCGTCAAGCATTGCGTCCATCTTGTCAACAAGGCTGAAATAAGTACCTATAAAGTCGATGAATTCCTTGTCTTTTATGCTTTCCCAGGTGGCCATGCTGTTGAATATCTTCTCCGTTGACTTATTACTTGCATAAAAGCCGCTGCTCCCGAAACAGTTGCAGAACTCATGTGCCTTTTCTTTATCAGCATAATCCAGACTGTCCGGGTAAAGATTGTAAATGTACTGAAATACGGAGTCAGTCTTCTTCATCTCTTCGGCCATCTTGCCATATTGTGTCGTAGTTGTATTGAGATGACGCATTACCATCTTCGTTGTCATACGTGCGGTACGTTCCTTCGCCACCTTATCCGCACATGTCCTCGTGCCAAAAGTCAGAATAATGCCCAGCGTAGTACCGACCAGTCCGCTCAGGGTTGTACGCACCCACGCCGACCGCCGTATCCTATACATCAGTCCGCGAGTTCCGCCTTGCGAATATTTTTTCGATGTATCCATAATAATATAAGGTAAAAAGTAAAAAAGTTAAAGCCATCACGATGCAGGACTATCCAACAACAGTAATGGCTTTAGCTTATGACAAACGAACGTTCACAGAAGCACCGATACCTATCGGCAAACGCTCAATTTACTGAAATCAAATATTGTCTTCAATAAGATTCTCACCTGTCATGTCGGCAGGTTGCTCAAGCCCCATGATATGAAGAATTGAGGGAGCCACGTCAGCCAGACGACCATTCTTCACAGTAGCACTGTTGTTGTCGGTAACATAGATAAACGGTACCGGGTTAAGCGAGTGTGCCGTGTTTGGCGTTCCGTCCGGATTGATGGCATTGTCGGCATTGCCGTGGTCGGCTATGATGATAGCCTCGTAGCCGTTGGCTTTGGCAGCCTCGATGACATCATGCACACAGTGGTCAACAGCCCATACTGCTTTGGCTATTGCATGATACACACCGGTGTGGCCCACCATGTCACCGTTGGCAAAGTTCACCACGATAAAGTCATACTCCTGAGTGTTGATGGCTCCAACGAGCTTGTCTTTCACCTCGTATGCGCTCATCTCCGGCTTCAGGTCGTATGTGGCCACTTTGGGCGAAGGCACAAGTATCCGGTCCTCTCCTTCGTAAGGAGCCTCGCGTCCTCCGTTAAAGAAGAATGTCACGTGGGCATATTTCTCTGTCTCGGCTGTGTGAAGCTGTTTTTTACCCTGCTTGCTTAGATACTCTCCGAGCGTATCCTGTACGTTCTCTTTCGGGAAGAGTACATGTACACCTTTGAACGAGGCGTCATACGGAGTCATACAGTAATACTGCAGGTCTTTTATCGTGTGCATTCCCTCCTCAGGCATGTCCTGCTGTGTGAGTACCTGTGTCAGCTCTTTAGCGCGGTCGTTGCGGAAGTTGATGAAAATAACCACGTCACCTTCCTGTATCGTGCCGTCCACGGCTGAGTTGTTTATCGGCTTGATAAACTCGTCGGTCACACCCTCGGCATAGCTTTCCTCCATTGCCTTCAGCATGTCATCGGTCTGCTTTCCCTTACCCTCCACGAGCAGGTCATAAGCCTCTTTCACACGATTCCAGCGCTTGTCGCGATCCATGGCATAGAAACGGCCAACGATGCTTGCCACGTGTGCGCCGTTCTTTGCGCAGACGTCCTCAAGCTCTTTTATGAAACCGGCTCCGCTCTTCGGGTCGGTGTCACGTCCGTCCATGAAGCAATGAACATAAGTTTCTTTCAGCCCGTATTCCTTTGATATTTCAATCAGTTTAAACAGATGGTCAAGCGAAGAGTGTACTCCGCCGTTGCTGGTCAGTCCCATGAGGTGAAGCTTCTTACCCTTTTCCCTGGCATAGCTGTAAGCTTTCACAATCTCAGGGTTTTTCAATATGGAGCCGTCCTTGCAGGCACGGTTTATTTTAACCAAATCCTGATAAACAATACGTCCGGCGCCTATGTTGAGGTGTCCCACCTCTGAGTTGCCCATCTGTCCGTCCGGCAAGCCAACGTCTTCACCCGAAGCCTGAAGTTGTGAGTGAGGGCTTACAGCGTTGAGATAGTCAAGATAAGGAGTAGGCGTGTTAAAGATTACGTCGCCTTCGCCGTGTTTTCCGATACCCCATCCGTCGAGTATCATCAATAATGCTTTCTTTGCCATAATCGTATAATCTTAAAAAACCTGATGCAAAGTTAGTGCAAGTCGAGCGAAATGCAAAATAAAAGTGAGAGAAACGAACTTTTTATTTTGTAACGAAATCAAAATGCGCTATATTTGCAAATGTACAATAACATAAACCATGAGATACTTAGACCCTAAAGCCGACCTTACATTCAAGAAAGTGTTCGGCGAGCATCCCGATCTGGTGAAAAGCCTGCTCAATGCCCTCCTTCCGTTTGACAAACCGGAAGAGGAAGTCGAGTCGGTAGAATATCTGCCGGCTGAAATGGTGCCCGACAATCCGCTGCGCAAGAACAGCATCGTTGACGTAAGATGCAGAGACAAGCGCGGCAGACAGTTCATCGTGGAAATGCAAATGGTATGGTCACAGGAATTCAAGATGCGCGTACTGTTCAACGCCTCGAAAGCTTATGTGAGACAGCTCGACAGAAGCGAGAATTACGAACTGCTGCAACCTGTGTATTCGCTCAATATCGTAAACGAGATATTCGAGCCTGACATGGAACAATACTACCATTATTACCGCCTTGTACACAGCGAGCGCACAGACAAGATTATCGACGGTCTTCATCTCGTTTTCGTTGAGCTGCCAAAATTTACGCCACACACATACAGTGAGAAAAAGATGCAGGTGCTGTGGCTTCGCTTTCTCACAGAAATTGATGAAAAGACACGTAATGTGCCCCAGGAACTGCTCGACAACCCTGAAGTATGCAAGGCCGTAACCGAAATTGAAGAGTCTGCATTCAGCGAAGCCCAGTTACTCGGTTACGAAAAATTCTGGGATACAATACGAGTGGAACGCACATTGATAAACAATGCCCTCAAAAAATATAAAGAAGGCCGGGTTGAAGGATTTACAGAAGGTAAAGCGGAAGGATTCGCACAAGGCAAAGCCGAAGGCATAGCGCAAGGCATAGCCGAGGGCATAGCACAAGGCAAAGCCGAAGGTTTAGCACAAGGCAAAGCCGAAGGTTTAGCACAAGGCAAAGCCGAAGGCATAGCGCAAGGCAAAGCCGAAGGTTTAGCACAAGGCAAAGCCGAAGGCATAGCGCAAGGCAAAGCCGAAGGCATAGCACAAGGCAAAGCCGAAGGAGTTAAAGAAGCACAAAAAGAAATAGCCCGAAAGCTGATAAATATAGGTATGCCGGTTGAAGACATTTCAAAAAGCACGGGACTTTCAGTCGAGGAAGTACACAGTCTGAAATAAAAAACTAAAATAAAAAACTAAAATAAAAAACACGACAAAAAAGTCTCGGCTCATCAGAGTCCGAGACTTTTTTATTATCACCTGAATTATTTCGACATCGTCCGTTTTGTTCCCTTCAGCTTGAACATATTCTGACTGGATTTCACACTCATGAAGGTCCTGGTCTTCATGTTCTTTAACATCCTGCCTTTTATGTTGGCTATCGGTTTATACGGAACTTTTATACTGTTCGTCTCCACAGTAATACCTTCCGGTACAAAAGCGTCAAGCTCTGCTCCTGCAACACCTGCCTGAATACCGTTATTACCCTGAATGTATCCGTAGAATATAGCGCCGAAATAATATATTCCGTTATCGCCATAGTTACTGCTGCCATAGAACTGCTCATCAGGTTGGAATGAATAAAGGTCTGACATGTATACCGGAGCATTTTCATAAGCCGTAAGGACATAAGGAGTCAGAACGTCATGATATGACAAGGTGGCGTCAGAATTTAATGTAAACTCGAAAGTATACGGATCGCCTTCATCATTCCTTTGTACTGTTGTCCACGGACTTATCATATAATGCTGGCTGTTGTTGGCGTCACGATAGAGATTGGCCTGATATGTGGCTTGGTCGAATACCGGTTCCATGTCACTGAATATAGGCTGAACACTCTGATAATACGTTCCCGTCGTCACAAGCTGCCAATCGGCGCGTGTGGTACTTGTTGTAAACACGAATGATGTTGTCGAACTGCCACGCATGTTGCCTTCAACGTCAAACGTTACAACAATCATCGTGTAGTTGCCGCTTTCCTCAAGAGCAATGCTCACATCACCGCTCTCGGTCAGGGCCTCCGCCTCAACAGAGCCGTCGGCCAGGCCTTCTATAATTGCCTCGACATCGTCATCTGCTCCCGCGACAATATACTTTGCATTGGCAACATCATCACCCAATGTGATAGTGCCTTCGGCATAACTGTCGCCTGCAACATTGGTAAAACAGCCGTTGTAAGTGAACGACGACGAATAATCAACGAAAGAACTTCCGGGCAGAGCAACAGCCCAGTTGCTGGTGTCGACATAGCCCTGCGGTGTCATCGAGCCGTCGAAGTTTACGTAGCAGCTCATCTGGGGCAGCGATATCATGCCGTCACGCAGTGTGCCGAAAAGCTCGGGTGCCTGAGCCTTAACCTGGTCTACCGAGCCTGCAGCCTCAGCCTCAACATCGACGATGCTGAACAGGTGCATCTGTCCGTAGCCCTGAGCGGCCATGCCGTCATCAGTTCCGGTATACCACGAGCCTGTTACATAAACATGATCAGGGTCACTGGCATTGATTATCATGCTGGTGTTGTCACCGCCGACCCACTGCATCATGCCTGTTGCCACCACCTGATTGTAGAACGCCGTGCCGGGTCCGTAAGGACTTACCACGCGGTAAATGCCCGGAGTGAGGATGTTTTCCTCAATCTCCACGTTGTAGGTCATCTCATCAAGTCCGTAGAAATTGTGCATCAGCACGTCGCGGAAAAGACCGGTGCCGACTGACTTCCACTCCGACAGTCCTATGGCAAACGTATAAGACGAGTTGCCGTAAGGCGTGGTATAGTCGGCATTGGCTATGGCCACGGTCACGCTGTCGTAATGTCCCATCTCGATTGACGACGGGTCGTAAGTAACTGTGAGATAAGCCACTGAGTCACCATCGGCAAAAGCAACAGACGAAGGCACGCTCACTGCACAATTCTCCGATGTTGTTACCGTCAGGTCAACCGTCAGCGCTCCGCTGCGCTGTATACGGTTGACAGGTATCCTTACTTCGGCCGCATCAGGGTCGAGGTTGACGGTTGAGGACAGAGCGTTGCTGAAATACACCTGCTCGCCCGACACCGTTGCTCCTGTGTACTCGAACTCTTCGGTACAAGACCCGAACACAAGGGCGAGGGCCGAAAAGAGGAGCATCATGGAATGTTTGAATATCTTGTTCATGATTTTCTTTTATTATATTATTTGTATTATAACGATTTACTGACCGTAAGCCATGTCAGGCACAGTGGGATTGTTGTATCCGTTCACTCCGGCGTTGTTCATCTCCTCAAGCAGTGATATCTGCCAGTTCATCCATGCAGGGCGCGTGGTTGTGTTGAACAGGTAAGGAGGAGTATGGTTGGAGCCGGTGTAATTCTCGGTGACCGGCATGTCCAGACGCTTGATGTCGAAGAAATACTGGCCTTCGCCCCACAGCTCGACAGCTTTCTGGAAGACGATTTCATCCACCACGTCGGATGCACGGCACACGTAGTTGGGATTGCGGTAGCGTGTCATGAAGCTTTCGAGCAGTTCGCGGCCGCGCGACACCTGCTGATGTGCGGCTGCCTCGGCCTCGATGAAGTACATCTCCTCGATACGCATGAACGGCACTCCCGTAACGTTGCCTACGGTATAGTCGTTGGTGCTGCCGCCGCCCGGACGGAATTTCAGCGAGGCATAGTCGCTGAGCTGCTCGCCAACCTCACTGCTGATGAAGTCATTCTCGCCTTCAAGTGCTGTGCCGGCAGGTGCCTTCCACATCAGCTTGCGCCAGTCGTTGTCGCTTATGCGGTTGTACATGTTGGCGTCAATCTGCACGTAGCAGCCCAGCTGGGTGCCGGTGTAGCCGTAGCTTATCTCGTTGCAGATGTTGGCGGTCCAGCAGTACAGGTTGTTTACAAAGCCCGAATAATACTGCGTGCCCCACATCCACTGGTTGATGTCGTTGAATCCGCTCGTCGTGTTCAGAGCCTGCGCCCTTGTCAGAGGCTCCGAGTCAGAGTTGTCTATCGCCAGACGTGCGTACTTTTCGGCGTTGGGATAATCCTCAATCCACATGTAGCAGCGTGCCATCAGGCCGTATACGCAGTCGAGGTGAGGCATGGTCTTGCTGGTGCTGTTCAGATAGCCTATCATGCCGGCAGCCTTGTTGAGGTCGCCGAGGATAAAGTCGACCATCTCCTCGCGTGTGGCACGCGGATTGTTCTGCCATTCCTCTTCGGTCATACCCTCTTTCACGATAGGCAGTGTCAGGCCCGTTATGTCGCGGCCTTCGGGACTCACGCCCTGCGTCTTGTCGTTGGGCAGCCACTCATACTCGCGTGCCATGTCGAGATAAAGCATGGCGCGGTAAGCCAGAGCCGCGGCATAGTAGCCCTTGTTGGCATCGCTTGCCGTGGTGTCAATCTTCTCTATGGCGTTGGTGGCGGCTCCGGCGTACTGTGTCTGGTGGCACCACCCAAGAAATTCCGAAGTGCTTAGTAATCAAGTGTTTCGGAGT
>CALNFG010000024.1 GCA_939792625.1 uncultured Prevotella sp. | reverse complement strand
GCAATAATGCAAATCTCCTCGTATGCTCGTCTGCTTGTCAACTTGTATGCTTATATATAAAATACTCAGCAGTAGAACGATTCTTTGACAAGTTTCTGCATGAGTTCAGAGTCCTTTTCGGCTGCTTCACGCAGGTTGGCGTCATCGAAACTGCGGAGCTTCTTGATGATACCGTCAATCATGCGCGGCGAGAATACACCGTGAGCTTCATACATACTGCGGTGACGGCTGAGCCATTCTGCCGACGCAACACAACTGTCGGGCAGCTGCTCAAACTTGTCGTTATCACTACCGCTCTCACCCAAAGCCACATACTTGTCGGCGGCAATGGCCAAAGCCTTTTCCTGCTCCATTTCCAGTCCGTGGCGGCAGGCCACGCAAAGTCCGGCCATAAGCTGGTAGACGTCTGCCGAGCCGTCAGGCGAGCGCATCTCCACGGTCTGCTTCAACGCAGTATCACTATCTGACACAGCCTCAAGAGTGTTGGCCTGCGCACACATGTCCTTGCCCGATGTCCAGCCCAGCGGCACGCGCACGAGAACGGAACGGTTGCAGTCACCCCAGCATACGCTTGTAGGCGCTTCCTGATGAGGCACGAGACGGAAATAAGACACAGGAGTCTTGTTGCCGAAAGCCGTTATCGACGGTGCCAGCTCCATCATGCCTGCTATCGCGCGGCGTGCCTCTTCTGACAGATGTCCGCCACCTTCGGTCATGCAGCCATGACCGTCTTTAGTCATGCGCATGTGTATGTGCATGCCTGAGCCGGCCTTGCCCACCGTGATTTTCGGAGCGAAAGTCACATCGAGACCGTACTGATAACCCAGGTTACGTATTACCCATTTGGCCAGCAGCAACTGGTCGGCTGCACTTTCAACAGGACACGGCAGGAACTCAATCTCGTTCTGCTCGAACACGCGCCCGTCGGCCGTGAAGTTACCCACCTCAGAGTGGCCGTATTTTATCTGTCCGCCGGTGCGGGCGATGTATGTCATGCACTTCTTGCGGAAGTCGTTGAACTTGGCAAAAGGCTCAGACTCGTGATAACCTCTCTGATCGACGGCGGGAAACATCTCATCGTCATCAGCAATGACATAATACTCCAGCTCGCCCATGGCCTCGTATGTCATGCCCGTAGTCCGGGTAAAAGTCTCGGCGGCACGGTGCAGCGTCTGCTCGGGCGAGCAGTCGAAGGGCGCGCCGTCTTTGTCGAAAAACGAGCATAGCAGACACAGCGTGGGAATCTCGCTGAACGGACTGACAAAGGCCGTGCGGAAGCGCGGCACCACGTAAAGGTCGCTGCTCTCGGCCTCAACAAACGACGGGAACAGACTCGAGCCGTCAACACGCTCGCCGTCGGTCAGTATTGTCTCCAGATAGGCCAGGTTATTTATCATGAAGTTAAGTGTCTTCACTCGCCCGTCCTCAGCAGGATACATAAAGTCGACCATCCGTATGTCCTTCTCTTTGATAAATGTGATGATGTCAGCCTTGGTCAGCAGGGCCGCAGGTTTACCGAAATACGCCACCAAGTCGTTGGCGCTCATCTGTACAGTTTTGTCCATAGCCATAAGAAAAATCAGATTTTAGGTTATTATATTTAAGAATGTACTCTTTTTCAACTACCGGTCAGGCGCAGCAGCGCCACATCGGAGGCAAAAGTAAGTCTTTTTACCGCATAAAACAAATCAGGCATGTTATATTTTTATTAAAAAAAGCAAAAACGCCTTTTCTCCCTTACATTATAACAGCAAAAAGCACTTACAGAGCAGCCTTGACTACCGTAAAAGCTTACACTTTGAACATAATCAGGGCAGAAATTAAGAAAAAGCGGAACGCCAAACAAGTATCGGAACTCATGTTTTATCCTTTCATCATCCGAATTTTAACATCTGTGGTAAGTACGGTTGCAAGGAATTACGAAACCAGTGACAGTCCTTACATTTTATTCAGCATAAACGACGGATTCGTAAAAGGTTACCTTTGGAGCGCCCAAAGCTTACCTTTTACCTTCTTAAAGGTTACCTTTCAGCGGCCAAAAGGTAACCTTTCATTTTGTTACTTTTCAACCTTGCCAAATTAAGAATTAAAAGCTGATAATCAAAATTTAAATGTCTGCCTGCTCATACGGAGATAAGACACAAAGCAAATTTTCTTAATTCTTAACTCTTAACTCTTAATTCACTTCGTTTTATTTTGGATTTATGCCATTTTGCACTATCTTTGCAGGTGACTAACGTGCAGTGTCCGCCGCCACCGTTGTGACCGGCACTGCCCTTTCTGCATAAAGAATATTGTCTAAGTATGAACGTTTTAGAACTAAGTGAACAGGAAATAGGCCGACGACAGAGCCTCGAAGAGTTGCGCGCCATGGGCATCAACCCCTATCCGGCCGAGGAGTATCCAACCAACGCTTTCTCCACCGACATCAAAGCCACATTCAATGACGGCGAAGAGCGCCGCCGGGTGTGCATAGCAGGACGAATGATGAGCCGCCGCATCATGGGTAAGGCCGCATTCGCCGAACTGCAAGACTCGAAAGGAAGAATACAGGTGTACATCACGCGCGATGACATCTGCCCCGGCGACGACAAAGACTTATACAACAAGGTGTTCAAGAAACTGCTTGACATCGGTGACTTCATCGGCATAGAAGGCTTTGTATTCAGAACACAGACGGGAGAAATCAGCGTCCACGCCCAAAGCCTGAAGCTACTCGCCAAGAGCCTGAAACCACTGCCAATCGTAAAATACAAGGACGGCGTGGCCTACGACAAGTTTGACGACCCTGAACTGCGTTACCGCCAGAGATACGTCGACCTTGTGGTAAACGACGGCGTGAAAAACACTTTCATGCAGCGGGCCACCGTGATAAGAACCATACGACGCGTACTCGACGAGGCCGGATACACCGAGGTGGAGACACCTACACTGCAGACCATACCCGGAGGAGCAAGCGCAAGACCTTTCATAACACACTTCAACGCACTCGACACCGAAATGTACATGCGTATAGCCACCGAGCTTTATCTGAAGAGGCTGATTGTGGGCGGTTTCGAGGGTGTGTACGAAATTGGCAAGAACTTCCGCAACGAGGGTATGGACCGCAACCATAACCCCGAATTTACATGCATGGAGCTGTATGTTCAATATAAGGACTATGAATGGATGATGGCTTTCACCGAGCGCCTGCTCGAAACTGTCTGCACGGCTGTCAACGGCAAGCCTGAACGCGAGATAGACGGCAACATCGTAAGCTTCAAGGCACCTTACCGCCGCCTGCCCATACTCGAAGCCATAAAGGAGAAAACAGGCTACGACCTGAGCGGCATGGACGAGGCTGAAATCAGGGAAGTGTGCCGTAAGCTTAACATGGAGACAGACGACTCCATGGGCAAGGGCAAACTCATCGACGAGATTTTCGGAGAGTTCTGCGAGGGCACATTCATACAGCCGACGTTTATCACTGACTATCCGGTGGAGATGTCGCCCCTTACGAAGATGCACCGCTCAAAACCGGGACTGACAGAGCGCTTCGAGCTGATGGTCAACGGCAAGGAGCTGGCCAACGCCTACTCAGAGCTGAACGACCCGATAGACCAGGAAGAACGCTTCATGGAGCAGATGCGTCTGGCCGACAAAGGCGACGACGAGGCCATGGTCATCGACCGCGACTTTCTGCGTGCCCTCCAGTACGGGATGCCGCCCACCAGCGGCATAGGCATAGGCATAGACCGCCTGGTGATGCTCATGACCGGAAAGACGTATATACAGGAGGTATTGCTCTTCCCGCAAATGCGACCGGAAAAGAAAGCGCCGCGCAGCAGCACGGAAGAATGGGCAGCGATAGGCGTGCCTGAACAGTGGGTGCCGGTACTCAACAAGTGCGGCTACTATCTCGTCACCGACATCAAAGACGTCAACCCACAGAAACTGCACATGGACATCTGCGGGGTGAACAAGAAATACAAACTGGGCTACGACAACCCCAAAGTGGAAGACGTGAAGAAATGGAATGAGAATTGTCAATTCATAATTCATAATTCATAATTCACAATTGAGCAAACCAACGCTCACAAACAAAATAAGCTCAGCAACCAAATTATGAATTTATGAATTATGAATTATCAAAGATCGCGATCATCGGCGGCGGCAGCTGGGCTACAGCCATCGCCAAGATTGTCGTGGCGCATACCGGACACATAGGCTGGTACATGCGCCGCGACGACCGCATAGAGGACTTCAAGCGTCTGGGTCACAACCCGGCGTATCTCACGAGCGTACACTTTGACATCAGCCGGATAAGCTTCTACAGCGACATCAACAAAATAGTGCAGGCCTACGACACGCTGATATTCGTCACGCCCTCGGCCTACATCAAAAATCACCTTAAGAAGCTCAAGACACGTATCAGGGACAAATTTGTCGTCACGGCCATCAAGGGAATAGTGCCCGACGAAAATCTAGTCTGCTCGGAATACTTTCACAGAGTGTACGACGTGCCATACGAGAACCTGGCTTGCCTCGGAGGTCCCTCACACGCCGAAGAGGTGGCCCTCGAACGCCTGTCTTACCTCACTGTGGGCTGCAGCGACCGCGACAAGGCACAGGCCTTTGCCGACATGCTGGCCTGTGACTATATCAAGACCAAAATCAGCAGCGACGTGATAGGCATAGAATATGCCTCGGTGCTTAAAAACGTTTACGCCATAGCCGCCGGTATATGCAACGGCCTGAAGTACGGCGACAACTTCATGTCGGTACTCATGGCCAACGCCGTGCAGGAAATGTCGCGCTTCCTAAAATCGGTCTATCCCCTCGACAGAAACATCACCGACTCCGTCTACCTCGGCGACCTGCTCGTAACCGGTTACTCCAACTTCTCCCGCAACCGTACTTTCGGTACCATGATAGGCAAAGGATACAGCGTGAAGAGCGCACAGATAGAGATGGAGATGATAGCAGAAGGATATTTCGGCACGAAGTGCATGAAGGAAATCAACCGCCACTGCCACGTCAACATGCCCATACTCGATGCCGTGTACAACATTCTGTACGAAAGAATATCACCGCAGATCGAAATAAAATTATTAACCGATTCTTTCAGATAACGAAAGAGTCATAATACCGTTCAGAAAATGAAAAATATCTCGTTAGATGTAACAAAGGCCGTACAGTTCCTCGCCGAAGGTACGGTCAAGGCCTATGAGCCCAAAGTAAAAAACGCTCAACAAGCTCTTGAAAACGGAACATGCCCGGGCAACGACTTCCTGGGCTGGCTGCACTTGCCATCATCTGTAACTACCACATTCCTGCAGGAAATACAGGACTGCGCCGACACTCTGCGTCAGAACTGCGAGGCTATTGTCGTTGCCGGCATCGGCGGCAGCTATCTCGGCGCACGCGCCGTGATAGAGGCTCTGGGCAACTCGTTCGCATGGCTCGCAGCCGACAAGAACAACCCCACAATACTCTTTGCCGGCAACAACATCGGAGAAGACTATCTGGCAGAACTCACCGAATATCTCAAAGGAAAGAAATTCGGAGTAATCAACATATCTAAATCGGGAACCACCACTGAGACAGCTCTCACTTTCCGCCTGCTCAAGAAGCAGTGTGAAGACCAGCGCGGCAAAGAAGAGGCCAAAAAGGTAATCGTGGCCGTTACCGACGCTCACAAGGGTGCCGCACGCGCAGCTGCCGACAAAGAGGGATACAAGACATTCGTCATACCCGACAATGTGGGCGGACGCTTCTCTGTACTCACACCCGTGGGCCTGCTCCCGATAGCATGCGCCGGATTCGACATCACGCAACTGGTAGCCGGAGCTGCTGACATGGAGAAGGCTTGTGCCCCGGATACTCCCTACGAGAACAACCCGGCAGCCATATACGCAGCCGTGCGCAACGCATTGTACGAGCAGGCAGGCAAGAAGATAGAGATAATGGTGAACTACCAGCCCAAGCTGCACTACATGAGTGAGTGGTGGAAACAGCTCTACGGCGAAAGCGAAGGCAAGGAAGGAAAGGGCATCTTCCCCGCATCGTGCGACTTCACCACCGACCTGCACTCAATGGGACAGTGGATACAACAGGGCGAACGCTCGATATACGAGACCGTAATCAGCATCGAGAAACCCAACCGCGAGCTGCTCTTCCCCAACGATGACGAAAACCTCGACGGACTCAACTTCCTCGCAGGCAAGCGCGTTGACGAAGTCAACAAGATGGCCGAGCTGGGCACACGTCTGGCACACGTCGACGGCGGAGTGCCAAACATACGTATCTCCGTACCCGAACTCAACGAATACTACCTCGGACAGCTAATCTACTTCTTTGAGATAGCCTGCGGCATCAGCGGCAACATACTCGGCGTCAACCCGTTCAACCAGCCGGGAGTGGAAGCCTACAAAAAGAACATGTTCGCCCTGCTCGACAAGCCCGGATACGAGGCCGAAAGCAAAGCCATAAAGGAAAGACTCGAAAAGGAGAAATAAATAAGGAGTCAGAATTGTTATCAACATAACTACTCTGACTGCTAAAAAAGAAAGAAATGTACGACAACATAATCAGACAATACCTTACAAAGCACGGCTTTGAGGCACTCACGCCCAAAGCCGTGCTTTTTGACATGGACGGAGTGCTGTACGACAGCATGCCCTACCATGCCCGCAGCTGGCACACGTCAATGGCCGCATTCGGTCTCGACATGAAGCCCGAAGAAGCATACATGTATGAAGGCATGCGCGGAGTAGAGACAATAAAACTCATCGCCAGGCGGCAATGGAACAAAGAACTTACCGACGATGAGGCAGCAGCTATGTATAAAAGAAAGACAGAAGAGTTCTGTGCCTGCCCGAAAGCAAAGAAAATGGAGGGTGTGGAGGAATTAATGCGCATGATAAAGGACGGCGGAAAGGAGATAGTCGTAGTCACAGGCAGCGGTCAAGGCAGTCTGCTGAAAAGACTTGAAGAAGATTTTGCCGGTCTCATTGACAGTCGGCTTGTCGTTACCGCAGCTGACGTAAGCCGTGGCAAACCTGACCCGGAACCTTACATCAAAGGCCTCGCAAAAGCCGGCATAAAGCCATGTGAAGGCATAGTGGTAGAGAACGCTCCACTGGGAGTGCGGGCCGCCGTAGCCGCCGGCATCTTCACCGTGGCCGTCAACACCGGTCCGCTGCCAGACAAAGCCCTTGCCGACGAAGGCGCCGACCTGATATTCCCAGACATGAAAGAAGCGAAAAACTTTTTTAAACAGACTATTTTTTAAGCAGACAAGAATACAAAAGCGGACGAGCAGACAAGGAAATTTGCATTGTTGAATGGGCATTTCTCCTTGTCTGCTCGTCCGCTTTTGTATTCTTGTCTGCTTAAAAAGCTGTTAACCGTAAATAATCTTTCCGTTCTCGTCCTCGTATGGAGCGAAATCCTTAGCATACTGATTCATTGCACGCAGACTCATGCCCATTGACGAGAAACCGCCATCATGGTAAAGCGTCTGCATCGTCACCTTGCGCGTAAGGTCAGAGAACATCATCACACAATAATCGGCGCAGTCGTCGGCCGAGGCATTACCAAGCGGCGACATCTTGTTGGCAAAATCCATCAGGTTGTCCATATCCTTGATGCCCTTACCTGCCGTTGTAGGCGTTGGCGACTGAGATATGCAGTTGATGCGGACGTTTTTCTCACGCCCGTAGATATATCCGAAGCTTCGCGCGATACTCTCAAGCATACTCTTGGCATCGGCCATGTCATTGTATCCGAAGAAAGTACGCTGGGCTGCGACATACGTCAATGCCACGACAGAGCCATACTCTGCGATAGCGTCCTGTTTCTTGGCCACCTGCAACATCTTGTGAAAAGATATGGCCGAGATGTCGAGCGTCTTCTGCAGATAGTTATAGTCGAGGTCATCATAAGTGCGGTGCTTGCGCACGTTGGGGCTCATACCTATGGAATGCAGCACAAAGTCGATTTTACCTCCGAGGAGACGTACTGATTCAGAGAACACATTCTCAAGATCCTCAACACTCGTAGCGTCGGCAGCTATGACGGGGGCGTTGAGTTTCTCGCCAAGCTCATTGAGCGTACCCATGCGCAACGCCATGGCTGTGTTGCTAAGCGTTATCGAGGCGCCTTCCTCTACGGCTCTGACGGCCACTTTCCATGCAATGGAATCTTCATTGAGCGCGCCGAAAATAATGCCGCGCTTACCTTTCAATAGATTGTGAGTCATTGTTTTATATACTTTGATTTGTTATCTGCGTGCAAAATTATAATTTTTCACCAATACTGACAAATCTTTCGATGAAAAAAGCCTGGCTGGTCTATTTCCAAAACCTTTCCGTAATGTCTGTAAGACTTCCGTCTGGCTCGCGCCGGTACAACCTCTGATTGGTGGAAGGACTGCTTAATCCGCCGAGAGTCTCTACGTAAGGGCCGAGCTTCAGATAGTCGAAAGCCTGCTCAAAAAATGGCTCCGGCACATGGCTCCGGCCGCTGTACCACCCCACCTTCAAATCAGGATATCGCTCGTGTATATGACATGATAGCGATACAACCGCTTCAGGGTCGGCATCACCACCCATAAAACATACGCAAGTTATCTCGCCACCGTACATCTTCACAAGACCGTCCACCACCTCTTCGGTAAGAGGTTCGCCGGCGTCCTCCCACAAATACCGGCTGTGACACCCCTCGCAGCGACACGGGCAGTTAGATATGTTGACGGCCAGTGTCACCTCATCCGGTATCTCTTGAAAAACAATGTCAAAGTTAACAAATTTCAACACGCACGTATCATTTATAGTTACTCTTTCACCTTTATATAATATCTCCTTGCGGCCTCCTCCTGTCTTGCGGCAGAAAAGTTGCTCACCCGCTTGAGGTATCCTATCACACGAGTCATGTAATCAACATTATGGCTGTGGCAGCAAGGACACTCCTTCAAATAGCGCTTGTCTATATGGCCGCAATCGTTGCACACGGTATTGGGAATGTTGAACGTGAAATAGTTGCATCCTTCCTTAGCAGCCACACGCAGCAGCTGACGATACTGTGCCTTTGAGAGATGCTCATCGAGATTCATGTGCAGTGCGGAGCCGCCCGTAAGATGTTCGATGTATGACGCACCGTGAAGACGGAACTTGTCAAGGATGTTGAGCGACGGGTCTTCCACTACATAGAAATAGCTGTTATAACAGTCGCGCGGCACAAAATATCCGTCTTCTTTGTCCCATTTGGCATGCTTCACGCCAACATTCTCGGCCGGTATCATCTCGCAGTTGAACATCACTTCCTTAGAACGGTACTTCCTGTTATACTCCTCAATGATGCCAAGCACCCCCTGCACAAAGGCAAGATAACCGGGATTGTCACTAATTGAGAGACCAAGAAACTCGGCAGCCTCAACCAGTCCGTTGATACCAATGGTGAGATACTGGCGCCCGATGTTGATATATCCGGCGTCAAACAATGGCAGCATGCCGTTGTGCTGAAGCTCTTTCAGATTTTCGTTGTAAGCCAGCTGCACCTTGTGTACAAGGTCTGTCACACCGGCCAGAAACTCCTTATAGTCCACATCGTTGCCGACGGCGTACTGTACACAACGGTTTAGGTTGATTGTAAGCACGCTCTTCGAGCCTGTCGACACACCTCCCGCACCAAGAGTGTAACTGAAGCCGTTGTCCTGAATCTCGTTTCGCAGACGGCAGCACGAACTCAGAGAGTCGGCATTGTCACTCATATATGTGAAGAACGAATGTCCCTCGGCATACATCTCGGCCGTGAAGTCGCCCCACTCCTTGTCTATCACGTCGCCATCCTTACTCAGCAGGGCCATAGTCTCCACGGGGAAAGTAAGCACCGCCTTGGTGCGCTCGTGGTTAAACCACTTCATGAAGCGCTTCTGCAACCAGCTTAGACCGTCCCAGTCGGGTTTTGAGCCATCGGGAAAACGGAACTCGCCGAACAGACTTTCAAAGTAAGGACGGTCGTAATAGGCGATGTTCCAGAACACAGCCTGATAGTTGCGTGCCCCGGTGGGCTGGTTGATAGAGTAGACTATCTGCTCGAAACAGTCGGTCACCACCTTGTCAACAGTACGCTGTTTCACCGAAAGGTCAACCACCCTGTCTGGCTCGCGCCAATAGTCACGGCCGTATTCGAGACCAACAAAATAATTGAGATACATAAGAAACTCGGGCGTGGCACAGGCTCCGCTCAACATGCTCGACACCATAAACACCATGTTGACAAAGCCTCCGCAGAACGACTTCAGGTTGGTGGGAGCTGTAGAATTGCCGCCTATTGATACCGTACCGCCGATAAGCCAGGGATACATCGTAATTGACGCACAATAGTTAGCAAGGCTGGTTTCATCGTTTTTATATATAAAGTGGTGTTCCAGCATATAGACATATTTGTCTGCAAGTTCCTTGCCGTACATTTTCTTTATGCGCTCAGTCAACATCCTGCGATTAAGACGAATAAAGTTTGATTTAGGCAACTCGCCTATCAGCGTGGCAATGTTTTTATGTTCAACGTTGGCATTGGCATCATATTTCGAACCTGTTGCGGCGTTACTCGCGCTGCAATAGTCTGAAAGAAACTTCATCTTCTCCATTGTCTCGCGGTCTTCGGTATGCCGCTGGCGATAAAGCATAAAACTCTTTGCGACATGGTAAAAACCTTCTTTCATCAGAGCCACTTCCACCTGGTTCTGTATATCTTCCACGGTGATGCCGTCGTTGAGGTCGAGATGGCTGATTATGCGCGATATGCAGCCAAGGTCGGCCGACTCGCCCACCGAGGCAAAAGCTTTGATTATAGCATTCATAATCTTGTCCAGACTGAAACGTTCGGCACTGCCGTCACGCTTTGTAATAGTGAAATTCATTGTGTTCATATATTCCTAAATTGCAAATATTATAGCATACATTTTGAAAAAAGTTATCTGAAATGGTAAACTTTATCAATTTATTTTTTATAAAGGTTTTCCGTTTTGTTCAATTTTTGCCTGCAAATATAATATAAAATAGTGAGATTCCGAACAAACAGCAGCACTTTATTTTATACACAAAGCAGATGTAATGTGACACTCGCAGATTAACTTTTTCATGAAAACATCAAATAAATTTTGTCGATCAGCATTTTTTAGATAATTTTGTATTAGATTTTATAAAAACATCAGTAAAACAGTCGGATGAAAGCATGACTAAACTTTACAAAAAAACAACAGACAAACAATAACATTAATTAAATTATTTATTTATGGCAAAAGAATTTATAAGCACAGTAAGACTTTTTTTATGTAGCTTTGCTGTCTTGGGAATGTTATCAAGTTGTGACGATGATGATTCTAATAAGGAGCCGTCGTCTGACACGGTGGAATTTACTGCAACGGCAAATAAGACTTTTTACTATGGTAACAGTTATCAAGATGCAGACGAGTATTCCATAATGATTTCTGATAAACCTTCAGATATATATGGAAACACAACCGCAGGCAGTACTAATTATATTTTAGGGGTGTATGCCGAAGCAAAATATTACGAATACGGCAAGGCACAACTGACCGAAGGTACTTACCGCTTAGATACAGCCAACACGTACGCTGCCGGTACTATGGCTGCTGACTGGAGCCGCTTCTGCTACACGGATGAGAACATGCAGGACCACATCCTATACTTCACTGACGGCACGCTTACAGTTTCACGAGAGGATGACAATACTTATCTGTTGGAGCTTGTAGCCACCGACGAACAGGGGAAAAAACATCACGCAACTTACAAAGGCGAGATAAATCTGCTGGACGAACGCAGGGAAAGTAATTTACCGTCAAGTAACCTGAAAGATGATGTGAATATAGACTTTACCGATATTTCCGTTGATGCGGTATATTTGGGCTCGCAAAGGGCGGAAGGGGTTGACCAATGGTATTTTACGTTTAATCCCAAAGGAAATGAAGGACATTTCATATTCATGTATCTAAACACAACAGCGACAAACGGCATGACAACCGACACTTTCCTGGGCACATTCACGGCCTGTGAAGGATTCTACCCCAACAGCAGCTATACTCCGGGCACTTTCATGGCCGGCAATTCGTATAACAATGTCTTTGAAGGCTCACATTATACGTATTTAACCGATGTTGCCCAGTTTGTTGTTTCAAGTAAGGCAGCCCTTACCGGTGGCAGCGTTACCATTACACGCAACGAAGAAACAGATACCTATACCATAGATTGCAATCTGGAAGACGCATACGGACATCACATAAAAGGTACATGGACGGGGAAGCCTGAGTTTTTAGACAAATCGCAACCGGATGCGAGCAAAGCATTAATAAGACAGAAACATTAAGTCACCGAAACATCCGGCTGTACCATGCACGTCCGATGTCACGACGGGATGTACCCGCAAGACATGCCGTGCGCAGAAACCATCACACAGAATATCGGACAACCCTTACCCTTGATAAAAAGGCAGTCACGCAAAATAAAACGCGAGACTGCCTTTCTTTTCATTCAGTACATCTTTACCGTTTACCCGTAAACATAACGTCAAAGCTTTACGGTAGAAATATCGACAAGATTGTTGACTATTGCGTAAATCGTGAGTCCTGCCGGACTGTGTATCTGCAACTTTCGGGCGATGTTGCGGCGATGGGTTATCACTGTATTGATGGATATGCAGAGATGGTCGGCAATCTCTTTGTTGGTCATGCCCTGCACGAGGCTTACTATTACGTCTTTCTCCCTGTCGCTTAACGACTCGCTGTTGTCCTGATTTCTGCTTATCATCTTTGAAATCTTCACGCTTACGTCGTTTTGCTTGTATTTATGCTCTAATTTCCTGATTGCAGGTATGAAGATGCTCTCCTCCACCAGCGAGTGGTTTTCAAGCCACTCTTCGTTGTTATACAGATTATAGAGCGTAGCCGTAAGCTGATTGTTGCGCTGGATATCGCTCGGCAGGTATTTTATGATGATGTTTTTCAGTTCTTTCAGCTTCAGGTCTGTCTGGCCGTGACGTTTAGAGAATGTCTCCATGTCATAATCGTTGTTAACCTTGCCGTCAAGAAGGTCGTCAACATAGGGGAACACCGTTTTTTCCTCATACTGCATGTGTTTCCTTATCTCATGCGCATACTCATCGTAAAGCCGCATTATGAGACGCGCCAGATTGTCGTTCTCGTCAAGTGCGGCCTCGAGCTGCCTGCGTATGGACGGCAACTGGAAGTTCAGATAATATTCGTGAGAGGCTTTCAGATAGTGAAGCAGTGTCGGAATGGAGAAACGGCCGCCGTCATCGAAGTCGCGGTAACCGTTAATAGAGAAATTCACCACGGCCAGAAAAGTATAAGTGTCTACGCCCTGGTCCTCGCACACTTCACGCACAGTCTTGTCACCGAAGCCCAGGTTTATGCCAAATCTGCCCAGACTCTGCAATATGTTATAATTATCGGCAATAAGAGAAATCATCTTATCGTCGGCCTCATACATCTTGTTATTTTTCATTGTTCGCCTTCGTTAATTGGCATTACGGCTTAATGAATGTCGCATGTCAGTCTTACCGACTGCAAAATAACAAAAAATCGGCGAATCGCGCAATCGCAACAAATGGGTATTTTTAATTCTTTTCCGCCGTGACGGGATACCTAAAAAAAGGTATCCCGCTCCAATTAACATCATATCAGCACGGCTGTACCGCTGCATGTCACCATGAGCATGGAGCCGTTCTGTCCTATCGCCTCATAGTCTAAATCAATACCGACAATGGCATTGGCACCAACGGCGGCGGCACGCTCCTGCATCTCGCGCATGGCTGAGTCCTTAGCGTTACGAAGCACTTTCTCGTAAGTGCCGCTGCGTCCGCCGAAAAAGTCGCTCAGTCCGGCCAGAAAGTCTTTCAGCACGTTGGCACCTACTATTGTCTCGCCTGTCACCACACCTTTATACTCAAGTATGCGACGGCCCTCTACGGTAGGAGTTGTTGTCAGAATCATTGCATTCATATCTCTTCACGTTATAAAGTTTCACATACGGCAAAGCGTGACCGCAGGTTGATTCAAACCTCATCACAGCCACGCATTTACCCTTTCTGTATCATATTTGTCATGACATCACGCCTCGTTCTGCATGTCGCTGACCACCTGCATTATCTCCTTACCCAAAGCGTCGGCCTCTTCAGGTGTTGCAGCCTCGCTGTAGACGCGGATTATCGGCTCGGTGTTAGACTTTCGCAGATGCACCCACTTGTCGGGGAAATCTATCTTCACACCGTCCACGTCGTTCACCTGATAGGCGGCATACCTGGCCTTCACCCCAGTCAGTATGGCGTCAATGTCGGTGGATGGAGTAAGGTCAATACGGTTTTTGGCCATGTAATAGTCGGGCAGAGACTTGCGAAGCTCGCTCACCTTGCACCCCTTGCGGGCCAGCGACGACAGGAACAGAGCTATACCCACAAGAGCGTCGCGGCCGTAATGACACTCGGGGTATATTACTCCGCCGTTACCCTCGCCGCCTATCACGGCGTTTACCTTTTTCATCATGGCTGTGACATTGACCTCGCCCACGGCTGATGCCGTGTAACAGCCTCCGTGACGCTCGGTGACGTCTCTCAGGGCACGTGTGCTGCTAAGATTGCTCACAGTGTTGCCCGCCGTGTGTTCAAGCACGTAATCGGCCACTGCCACCAGCGTGTACTCTTCGCCGAACATGCTGCCGTCCTCGCAGATGAATGCCAGACGGTCCACGTCCGGGTCAACAACAATGCCGAGGTCGAAACCGCCGCCGCGCATCCGCTCCATTATGCCTCCGAGATTCTTCTCCAGCGGCTCGGGATTATGGGCAAAATTACCGTCAGGCATGCCGTTCAGCACTTCATATTTAACACCGAGGCGGCGAAGCAGCCGGGGCAGGATTATGCCTCCTGCGCTGTTTATAGCGTCAACACATACACGGAAACCGGCCTTGCTCACGGCGTCGGCGTCAACAAGTCCAAGCCCAAGCACAGCGTCTATGTGCTTGCTTTCATAAGTTTCGTCATACGAGTATTCGCCGAGACGGTCAACTTCGGCATAGATGAAGTCTTCACTGTCGGCTATGGCAAGCACCTCGTTGCCGTCATCCTTGCTCAGAAACTCTCCTTCGCTGTTGAGCAGCTTCAGGGCGTTCCACTGGCGCGGATTATGACTCGCCGTGATTATTATTCCTCCGTCGGCACCCGACATGCTGACAGCAAGCTCCGTGGTAGGTGTAGTGGTGATGCCGACATCAATCACGTCGAAGCCGGCTCCCATAAGAGTGCCGCACACAATGCTGCGCACCATGTCGCCGGATATGCGCGCATCGCGCCCCATCACGATGCGTCCGCAGCACTTCTTGCCGCGGCTCTTGCGGATGAACATGGCGTAAGCGCTCGTAAACTTTACGATGTCAAGTGGATTTAGCGTGTCACCGGTACGTCCGCCTATCGTTCCGCGGATACCGGATATTGACTTGATAAGTGTCATAAACTTATATTTTTTTACCGAGGAGCTGATTATCGTCCTCTCTCAAAGGTTATAGTGTAAAAACAGGGATAAACTCCGGATGAAGCATAACGGTGTCCTTGCGAACTCGGTACGATGAGATTTACTTTGGCTATCTCTTCGTCGGGTGTCGTCTGACGGCCTACTTTTATGTAATTAAACGGCACAAGCCATCCCGACGGCACGGCCTGCGACTGATAAAACGTGTACATCAGGCTTGACTGCTGGTCGAACGATGCAGAGAAAGTACCGTTGGTGTTTGTCACGCTCATCTTTTCGGGTATCGAGGCGAAGGCCAGCGTCTGATTGGTAAGCTGTATGGAGTCTGTCAGCAGGTTGCGCTCGGTGAAACGGCAAAGCACGGTGACGGTCTCCCCGTTGGCTATCTTCTCGCCACATCCTTCCCTTACAATCTGCATGTACACGCCCGAGTTTTGCATCAGTACATACTCATTATTGCTTACATCGGTAGTATAGTTTTGATCTCTGAACTCTGATTCGGTGATGACGGTTATCGAAGAATCACGGATAAACTGGTTTATCGCGGCGTCCTCCCTGTCTCGCTGTTCGGCATAAGTCTCGGTGTCGTTGCAGCTTGCCACAAGGAAAAGCGACAAAAAAGCGACAAAAACAAAAGCTAATTTCTTCATTTTATACATTATAATATGATGATAACGGGCACAAAATTACAAAAAATGATTATATTATATGCCGGTAAAATACATAATTATGCAACTTTAACAGAAATGGGAGCCGGGACCGGAAGACACGGAAGCAATCACGTGCGGAAAAGACAGCATGCCGGAAACAAAATCAGACGCAAAAACATGACCTGACAAAAAAAATCCTCCGACTGTTACAAGTGAGCCTCACAGCAAATACATCCGTCAGCCTGCAACGCTCTTGCGGCAGACTGTCGCAGACACATAAAAGTTATATGACAGAGAAATGTACGGCTGATGCTAATCAGCTTATTTACAAGAAGTTACGCATAGAATGAGACTTGATTGGACAAAAGGTAAACTTTTGGCCGGTAAAAGGTAAGCTTTCGCAACGTAAAAGACAGCCTTTCGCATCGCAAAAGGTAAGCTTCTGCAACGGTATCGGCCACATAGCGGTAAAACAGATGGCAGAACATCATGCGCAAGCTGCAAAATTGAGCCATAGAGCAAACAGTTTTCCAATAATGCTTTGTAATTTTGCAAGTGAATACAAACAAATTAATGAGACATGGAAAAGCTCGATGTTTTTAATTGTTCAAATGTTCTTATCGCAAGTTATTTTACAGACGACAAAGGCTGCGAACACGCTAACCGTGAACATACTCTGATTTACATCTGTTCAGGCACACTGGAAATAAACGACCGCGGCAAAAGGACTGTACTGCATGAGGGAGATTGTGCCTTTATGCGCCGCGACAACAGGATGTGGCTGCAGAAACGTACTGACAACGGCAAGCCCTATCATTCAGTGGTACTTAAATTCTCAAGGGCATTTCTCCGTGATTTTTACATGCGGCTCGACAAAAATGAAATACCGGCAAAGGCCCGGCGAGGCAGGCCAAGCCTCTGTATGCTGCCGCACAAGCGGCCGGACATACGCAGTCTGTTCGAATCGATAATGCCATATTTCACATCTGGAGTGAAACCTGCAGAAGACGTTCTGAAACTGAAAATGACCGAAGGCCTGCTCATCCTGCTTAACACAGACAAAAACCTTTATGCCTCACTGTTCGATTTTGTCGAGCCGTGGAAAATTGACATTCTTGATTTTCTGAACGAAAACTATATGTATGACTTCTCCTTCAGCGAAATCGCAGCCTACACTGGCCGGAGTCTGGCCACATTCAAACGCGACTTCGCAAAAATCTGCGACCTGTCTCCACGCAAGTGGCTGATACACCGCAGGCTGGAGGCCGCTCACCGCATGATACTGTCAGGCAAGAAGAATGTTACAGACATCTGCTACACAGTAGGATTCAAAAACCTTTCACATTTTTCAAAAGTATATAAAGAAATGTACGGATGCTCACCGCACCAACAGCATTTGACCTGCATGACAAAACACATTGAGCCGGCTGGCAAAAGCACATTGTGACATTGTTCCTACCTTTGCGTCGGTTCAGTAATCAACAAAAAGTGTAGGATTTATGGAAAACATTTTTAAGAAAGACATCAACCGCCGCGGATTTCTGAAAGCGGCGGCAACCATCGGCACAGCATTTGCCGTAAGTCCGGCCCTCGACAAGATACATGCAGCCGGCAAGATGGTTAACGGTAAGACCACCGGTAATAAAACAACCAAAAGTACATTGCCACACCGTACACTGGGAACAGGTAAGGCAGCACTTGAAGTGTCGGCCCTGGGCTTCGGCGTCATGGGCATGACATACAACAGAAGCTGGCATCCTGACAAACAGCAATGTATCCGTCTGCTGCACGAAGCGGTCGACAAGGGCGTCACTCTGTTTGACACGGCAATCATCTACGGCCCGCTGAACAATGAAGAACTGGCAGGCGAGGCATTAAGCAAATTCAGAGGAAAAATAAATGTCACGACTAAATTCGGCCATGAGGTAATCAACGGAAAGGCCACAGGCCGCCAAGACAGCCGCCCCGCAACAATACGCCGTTACTGCGAAGAATCATTGAAACGACTGCGGACTGACGCCATACCCATGTTTTACCAACACCGCTTCGACCGTAACACACCGGTAGAAGATGTTGCCGGCACAATTCAGGACTTGATTAAAGAAGGAAAAGTCTTGCATTGGGGCATGTGTGAAGTCAATGCCGAAACCATCCGCAAAGCTCATTCCGTATGTCCGCTCACCGCCATACAAAGCGAATACCACCTTATGCACCGTGAAGTGGAGAATAACGGTGTTCTTGACACATGCCGCGAATTAGGCATAGGTTTTGTGCCTTATAGTCCGATGAACAGAGGTTTCCTTGGCGGAGACATTAACGAATACACACAATTTGATTCCAACAACGACAACCGCAACACCCTGCCACGCTTCACTCCCGAGGCTATACGGGCCAATTACCGGATTGTAAACATTTTACAACGCTTCGGACGTGAACTCGGCATGACCTCTGCACAACTTGCATTAGGCTGGCTTTTACAGAAAGAGCCATGGATTGTTCCTATACCGGGTACTACAAAATTATCACATCTGGAAGAAAATCTCCGCTCACTGGATTTCACACTCTCAGCCGATAAATGGCAAAAACTTGAAAACGAAATATCCCAAATCCCCATAACCGGCGCCCGATACAATCCAGAACAACAAAGACAAGTACAATAAACACTGTAACAGCCATAAAAAACAAAAAAAGCTGAGAAGAGATTGAGGATGTGTCAAAATGGAGTTAACGGGAGTCAGACGGTCTGCCGACCGTTCGTAGTTATTTCCGGTCCTCCCGGCTCTTCCCATCCCTCTCAGTCCCTCCCAGCTCTCCCGG
>CALNFG010000023.1 GCA_939792625.1 uncultured Prevotella sp. | reverse complement strand
GTCTCACTCATCAGGCTTGTTACGCTTGAATCACCAAGCAATACACTGACATTTGTCGCTCCGTTGAGAGTACAGTTATGCTTGGTGTTTTCAACACTCCATTCGTCAATGTCATATCCTACCACTTTGGCTGCTCCTTGTTTTGAAGCTATTATTGACAGAATTCCTGTACCACAGCCGCAATCAAGTACGGATTTACCTTTGATATCCATATCCAACAGTTCGCTGGCTATCATAAATGTTGTTTCATGGCTACCTGTGCCGAAAGCTTGTTTGGTGTCTATCATTATTGTTTGTTGAATGTAGAGTGTCGTGAATTATACATCGGTCTTTGATGTTTATCGGTTTGAACCCCTCTTCTTCCCAAGTAGCATTCCAGTTTTTGTCCTCTGCTTCTTTGATGCTGTATGTTATATCAACATCCTCTATCGGGAACGATTTTATTGTTTCGTCTGTTGTTTTTTTGTCAAAAAGCCGGTTTTGTACATATCCGTCAACGGTATTATCCCCGTATTCAAATGCTTCGAAACCAGACATTCCGGCATACTCGCATAATACATCTTTTGCTGTTTGCAATATTATGTCACGGAACGTGCTGTTCGCATCATGTTTGGGCGTTATGGTAAACGTTACTTTCAGATATTTCATACACTTGTTAAATTCTTCTGCAAATATATAAAAAATAGGGAAAAATCTATCATGTTTTAGGGCTTTTCCCTATATTTGCATTAACTAATGTAGTACTTTTGTGAAGTAAAATAATGTAGGAGGCGAATATATGGATTTTAAAAAGATTGTTTTGTCTGTCGTCTTGTTTTGCTGGACGTCATCAGGCATTTGGGCGCAAGATGACATGTATTTTACGCCGAAAAAGAGCGATAAAATAAAAGTGGAGGAAGAAAGTATGCCTGTAAGTAGATACAACTATCAGGTACGTGATGTTGATGAATATAACCGCAGGGGCGATTATTCAGGTTTTGGTCATGATATCGACTTAGATACGTTGTATAGTGATGTCGTATTTTTTGATACGGACTCGATTCTGTCTGACACAATTATTGTGGCTGAATCAGACGATTACGCTTACACCCCTGAAGATGATTATACATATAGCCGCCAGCTCAGCCGGTATGATGACTTCTATTGGTATGATCCGTGGTTATATGGTTGGTACGGATACGGTCCTTATTGGTACGGACGTCCCTACTGGTATGCCGGATGGTGGTATGACCCGTGGTATGATCCCTGGTTTTATGGATGGTATCGCCCGTGGGGATGGCATTACCCGACATATTGGTATGGTTATTATCGTCCGTACCGTGGTGTAACAGGAACATTGAATCATGGTAATTTGCGCGGTCATGCCGGCAATTCCCACGGTTATCGTGGCAATGACCGTAGAAGTTCAAATTCTTCTTTCAGAGGGAACCGTTATGATGACAACCGTTATGGCAACAGCGACAGGCCGTCAACAAACAACAATAGGTTTAGAGGCAACCGCCCGAATAACTTTAACAGGCAGAATAGCACCTCGCGGCCTTCATACAACAATTCGTTTGGCGGCAATCGCGGTGGTGGCTCATTCCGTGGCGGAGGCTCGTTCGGAGGAAGTCGTGGCGGAAGCGGTGGCGGCGGTTTCAGAGGTCGCAGGTGATGTGTGAGAACTTAGAAAAGTTATAATTTGGGCATAAAAAAATAATATGATTATGAAACGCATTATATTTATATTCATGTCGGTTGTCTCTGCTGTTTCTGTCTTTGCACAAGAGACGTTTGAGAATGCGAATATAGCTGCCGAAGATTTGAACGGGACGGCACGCTATGTAGGAATGGGCGGGGCCATGGACGCATTAGGCGCCGATATATCGACAATAGCAACCAATCCTGCCGGTATAGGTCTTTTCAGACATTCCACGGTAAATGCTTCTTTTGGTTTCGTATCGCAAGCAGATGGTAATGACTTTGCAAACGGCAAGAGAACCAATATGAGCTTTGATCAGATAGGCTTTGTATATTCACGGAGAACTGGACACAACTCGTTCCTTAATCTGGCTTTCAATTATCATAAGAGCCGTAATTTTGATTATATATTATCTGCAGCAGATGCCCTTAATGAAGCATCACAAAACAAATTGTCATATATGAAAGGTGCAGAGGGTGTTTTTGATTTGAATTATAATAATAATAATAAATATGAGTCTGTTGGCAATACATATCGTACATACAGCCAGGTAGATTACCTTTATTTTAATAGTCTTTTGCCTGAAGATGACGGTTATTTTTATTATAATGACGCCACGGGTTATCTTTTTAACAGGGCCAATACCGGATATGTCGGAGAGTATGACTTCAACATCAGCGGCAACATTAATGACCGCGTATATCTCGGACTTACTTTTGGAATAAGCGATGTGAACTATCGTGGGTATAGCGAATATACGGAGACGCTTGTTGCTTCAGACGGAACGAATGTCGGTAATGTTACGCTTGCAGACGAACGTCGTATCGATGGAACAGGCTTCAATGTAAAAGCCGGCATCATATTCCGTCCGGTCGAGACGTCGCCGTTCCGTATCGGAGTGTCTGTTGCCACGCCGACGTGGTATGACCTTACAAGCTCAAACAATACATTGTTGTATAATAACTCGACAGTCGGGGTAAATAATTCATATATAAGTTCGGAAAGTTATGATTTTAAGTTGTACACACCGTGGAAGTTCGGAGTCAGTCTGGGTACTACTGTCGGCAATTATCTTGCAATAGGTGCCGGTTATGAGTATGCCGATTATGGTAATATTGACAGCAGGGTAAACACCGGCGGAGGGTATGACTGGTATTACGGCGAATATTGGGAAACATCATCCAGTGACCGTGCAATGAACTCTCATACAGAGAATACTCTTAAAGGCGTCAATACGCTTAAAATAGGTATGGAGATTAAGCCTCAAAGCAATCTTGCTTTACGATTGGGATATAATTATGTTTCACCGATGTATTCGGAAAACGGATATAAAGACGTGACGGTTGATTCATACGGAACATATTACAGCTCATCAACGGATTATACCAATTGGAAAGCAACAAACCGTATAACTTGCGGTGTCGGATATAATGTTGGAAAGTTCTCGTTTGACTTGGCTTATCAGTATTCTGTACAAAGTGGAGACTTTAGTCCGTTTACCAGTTATTATGCTTCAGCTCAGGATTCTCCGGAATATAACAACATCTGTAATTCCGTAAAAGTTGACAACAAGCGTCATCAGATGTTATTGACTTTAGGTTATCATTTCTGAATAAACATTTAAGCTGTTTATAAGAGAGGAGAGGTTGTTGAGATTTCTCCTCTTTTTTGTGAGTTTGTTGTTGTTAAGATGTTGTCTTAACGTTTTTACGAATTTGAAAATATGTAGAAACATATTGTCGAGAAAAACATTAATAAAGTAGTTAAAAGTTATTGATTCTCATATTGTTATGTAATATTAATCGATCGAATTTTTTAAAGATTAGTCAAAGGTTATCTTTTGCAGGCCCAAAGATAACCTTTGGCAAGGTCAAAGACCGTGTTTGAGGCTCTAAAACACGGTCTTTTGTAAAAGAAACATTTTGGAACATAATGAAAGCAATCAGACAGTTAAGGCAGGTTCATTGTAAATAGACTTAAACTTTTGTATAATTTTTTGCAATAACAATTTTTTTCCTTAACTTTGCGCCTCATAAAAAATAATGATAAACAATATAAAAACCAAATAATATGTCTGATAAATTTGCCGAGCATAAAGGCCTTGACCTGACCGCTACGAATAAAGCGGTATTAGAGGAGTGGAACAGGAATGACGTGTTCCATAAATCGATAACAGAGCGTGAAGGATGTCCTCAATTTGTCTTTTTCGAGGGACCTCCCTCGGCAAATGGTCATCCCGGTATTCATCATGTACTTGCACGTACGATAAAAGATACTTTCAACCGTTACAAAACGATGAAAGGATATCAGGTTTTTCGTAAGGCCGGTTGGGACACTCACGGACTGCCGGTCGAGCTTGGTGTCGAGAAAGAGCTCGGCATAACAAAAGCCGACATTGATAACAAAGAGTCAGAACGATACATTTCCGTTGAAGACTATAATAAGAAATGCCGTGAAAATGTGATGAAGTTTACAGCTGAATGGCGCAGCCTGACGGAAAAAATGGGGTATTGGGTAGATCTCGACCATCCCTACATCACGTATGACAACAAGTATATTGAGACCTTATGGTGGCTCTTGAAGCAACTTTATGACAAAGGTCTGTTATATAAGGGGTATACTATACAGCCGTATTCTCCGGCGGCAGGTACCGGACTGTCAAGCCACGAGCTAAACCAGCCCGGATGTTACCGTGACGTGAAAGACACCACGGTTACTGCACAGTTTGCCATAACTGACCCCAAACCTGAGATGACAGAGTGGGGCAAGCCTTATTTCCTTGCATGGACAACCACTCCGTGGACGCTTGCGGCAAACTCAGCGCTCTGCGTAGGGCCGACCATTGACTATGTTGCCGTGCAGACTTACAATCCGTACACCGGAGAGCCGGAAACAGTTGTGCTGGCAGAGGCCCGCATGTCAGCATATTTCAATGAAAAAGGAGCCGAGATAGCTCTGACAGAGTATAAAAAAGGTGATAAGATAATACCTTATAGAATAGTAGGCCGTTACAAGGGACCTGATCTCGTTGGCATGCACTACGAGCAGCTGCTGCCCATGATAAGTCCGATGACGGACGGTGCTTTCCGCGTTATATCAGGCGATTATGTTACGACGGATGATGGTACTGGTATAGTACACATAGCTCCAAACTTCGGTGCCGATGATGCATTTGTGGCAAAGAAAGCCGGTGTGCCTCCGATTGTGCTTGTCAATAAGAAAGGTGAGCAGCGCCCTGTTGTCGATCTTGAAGGTAAATATTATGTAATTGACGACCTTGACGAAACATTTGTGGCCAAGTATGTCAATGTTGAAGCATGGAGCAGATATTCCGGACGGTATGTGAAGAATGCCTATGACGACAGCCTGACAGATAAGGATGAAACTCTTGACGTAAGTATCTGTATGGACTTGAAAGCTGAAAACAAAGCGTTCAAGATTGAGAAGCACGTACATAGTTATCCTCATTGCTGGCGAACGGACAAGCCTATACTTTATTATCCGCTTGACAGCTGGTTTATACGTTCAACGGCCTGCAAGGAACGCATGGTAGAGCTTAACAAGACAATAAATTGGAAGCCGGAAAGTACTGGTACGGGACGCTTTGGAAACTGGCTTGAGAATCTCAACGATTGGAATCTCAGCCGCAGCCGTTTCTGGGGTACACCGTTACCTGTATGGCGCGACGAGGACGGTAACGAGACATGTATCGGCTCGTTGCAGCAGCTTTATGACGAGATAGAGAAGAGTGTTGCGGCAGGCCTGATGGCTGTCAATCCGTTGAAAGAGAAAGGTTTTGTTCCGGGTGATTACAGCCAGGAAAATTATGATAAGATAGATTTACACAGGCCATACGTTGACAACATAATATTATGTAGCAAGACGGGTAAGGCCATGAAGCGTGAGACTGACCTTATCGACGTGTGGTTTGATTCGGGCAGCATGCCTTATGCGCAGATACATTATCCGTTTGAAAATGCCGACGCGATAGATAAACGGCTGGCTTTTCCTGCCGATTTCATAAATGAAGGTGTTGATCAGACACGCGGATGGTTTTTCACTCTGCATGCCATTGCTACGATGGTGTTCGACAGTGTGGCGTTCAAGAACGTCATTTCAAGCGGACTTGTGCTTGATGCCAAAGGTAATAAGATGAGCAAACGTCTTGGTAATGCCGTGGATCCGTTTGAAACCATTGAGAAATATGGTGCCGATGCAGTGCGTTTCTACATGCTTACAAACTCGTCACCGTGGGACAATCTGAAGTTTGATACCAATGGCGTGGATGAAGTGCGCCGTAAGTTCTTTGGTACATTATATAATACATATTCATTCTTCAGTCTTTATGCAAATGTTGACGGATTTGACAATTCGCAGCAGCAGATACCCGTGGCCGAGCGTCCGGAGATTGACCGGTGGATATTGTCAGAACTTAATTCTCTGGTAAAGGGCGTAGACAGTGCTTTGGCCGATTATGAGCCGACAAAGGCCGGCAGGCTTATCGACGCATTTGTCAATGACGATCTCAGCAATTGGTACGTGCGTCTTAACCGCAAACGTTTCTGGGGTAAGGAGATGAGTAAGGATAAGCTGTCTGCTTACGAGACACTTTATGCCTGTCTTGTTACGGTGGCCAAGTTGCTTGCTCCGTTTTCACCGTTCTATGCCGACAGGCTTTATCTTGATCTCGTACGTGCTGCAGGCGATGCCGGTGCAGTGTCGGTGCATCTCACAGATTTCCCCGTAGCCGACGAAGTTCTCACGGATAAGGGGCTTGAGGCACGCATGAAGATGGCCCAGAAGATAACTTCCATGGTGTTAGCCTTACGCCGCAAGGTAAACATAAAGGTGCGCCAGCCGTTACAGTGCATAATGATACCAGCCGTAGACAGTGTTCAAAGAGAGCGTATAGAGGCCGTAAAGAATCTTATTGTTAATGAGGTTAATGTTAAGGAACTCAAGTTTGTCGATGGTGCAGATGTACTTGTAAAGAAAGTGAAGTGTAATTTCCGTACCATGGGCAAGAAGTACGGCAAACTGATGAAGGGCATAGCCGCACGTATGGAGGCTCTGGAACAGAATGAGATTCTTGCATTTGAACGTACAGGCAATATTAAACTTGATATAGACGGTCAGGAAGTGTCGGTCGATGCTGCCGATGTGGAAATCATCAATGAAGACATTCCCGGATGGCTCGTGGCTAATGACGGAAATCTGACCGTTGCTCTTGAAGTTGAACTCAATGATAATCTGCGCAATGAAGGTATGGCTCGCGAACTTATCAATAGGATTCAGAACTTGCGTAAAGACTGCGGACTTGAGATAACCGACCGTGTTGACGTACAAATTTCGGCAGACGAACATGTCAGGGCTGCTGTTTCTGCGTTCGGTGATTACATGAAAGGTCAGGTGCTTGCCGATAATATAATCTTGGCCGACAATGACGGAAGTGAGGTTGATATTGACGGTGTGGCAGTGAGAATCAAGGTCTGCAAGGTGTAATGTCTTTTTTACTTGACGGAATAAAAGTAATAAATGTTTCTGTAATGTCATAATCATGACGTGTGATGGAGATACTTTTATTCCGTTAAGTTACATGTACGTGACGGCAATACCGTCGGATGTGAATTGATAAAGTAGGAATATTAACTTTTAAATTTATCTATTATGGCAGAAAAAACACGTTACAGCGATGAGGAACTTGAAGAGTTCAGGGGCATCATCAATGACAAACTGAAGTTGGCAAGGCGTGACTACAATCAGATGATGAGGACGCTGATGAATGCTGACGGGAATGATGTGGATGATACATCCCCGACATATAAAGTGCTTGAAGAGGGTAGTGCCACTCAGTCTAAGGAAGAGCTTATCCAGCAGGCCGGACGTTTGCAAAAGTTTATTCAGGGACTTGAGGCCGCTCTCGTAAGGATACAGAACAAGACGTATGGCATTGACCGTATAACAGGCGAACTGATACCTAAAGAGCGTTTGCGTGCCGTGCCGCATGCAACGCTAAGTGTGGCATCAAAAAACGCAAGAAATCATTAAAAACGGATAGCGGAGAAATGAATCAGAGGTATTATAGGCGGTATCAAAGGATAGTCGGGTGACATGTTTCGTTTGACGGCATGTACATTGGCCGTTTTTTTATTACCGGGGCTTTAATATCTCTGATTTTTACGGTTGTTTTTTTAAGCTTCATAACAGAAGTTACAATGGCATTGGATAAATATACGAAAAGAGGATTGGCAGTATTGTTGTTTGTCATCATATTGCTTGTCATAGACCAGATTATAAAGATTTCTGTAAAGACAGGAATGTGCCTGCATGAAAGTATAAGGGTTACAGACTGGTTTTACATAAGCTTTATTGAAAACAGCGGCATGGCATACGGCATGACATTTGTAAACAAGTTGGTGCTGAGTTTATTCCGCATAGTGGCGATAAGTGTAGTCGGATGGTATCTGTGCAGGCAGATAAAACGTGGCGCACGTATGGTATATGTAATATGTTTGGCTCTTGTCTTTGCCGGAGCTTTGGGCAATCTTATTGATTGCATGTTTTATGGTCTGATATTCAATGCTTCATCACCATATTATGTTTCTTACTTCGTACCGTTCGGTCATGGCTATGCGCCTTTTCTTATGGGTAAGGTGGTAGACATGTTCTATTTCCCGCTGATAGTCACAACGTGGCCTGAATGGATGCCGTTATGTGGAGGCGAACAGTTCATTTTCTTTAGTCCGGTGTTTAATTTCGCCGATTCGTGCATCAGTGTCGGCGTCGTGCTGTTACTGCTCTTTTGTCGTAAAGAACTTTCACAAATATCGTTTACCAGGAAATGAAAGCCTTACGCATTTTCTCCTTCTTACTGATTGCCGTGCTTGTGTTTTCTTGTAAGCCTCAAGTGCCAGACAAATATCTTCAGCCGGATGAGTTTGAAGATATTCTGTATGATTATCATCTTGCAGACGCCATGGCCGATAACAGCGACAATGTGAATGACAGACCATATAATATAACGTTGTATAGAGAGGCTGTACTGAAGAAATACGGTATAACGCAGGCTGATTTTGATTCGTCGCTAGTTTATTATATGAGACATTCGGATCGGATGCACGCGATATACGAGAATCTTACAAAGCGGTTTGAAGATGACGCTTTGGCTCTGGGAGCTTCGGCAAACGATGTGCGCAGGTATGGAGACATGAAATCGTCACGTGATACATCAAATCTTTGGACCGGTGCGCCGGCGGCAATGTTGATGCCGGTGTCGCCATATAACGTAATGTCATTTGAGATAACAGCAGACTCGACTTATCACAAGGGGGATAAGATAATCTTCAGTTTTAACTGTGATTTTGTTTATCAGAACAATACTTCTAAAGAAGGAGTGGCATTGCTGGCTGTGCAGTTTACCAACGACAGCATTGCGAGCAGCACTGTACGCATGTCGTCAAATTCAAGTTATAGCGTGACAGTGTATGACAGAACAAAAAAAGGTATTAAGGCTGTAAGGGGCTTCATATATCTTGGCAGCAGGCAGCTATCTGCAGATGAAAACAGTAATGATTTACGCATAATGTTCGTGGATAACATGCGTCTTGTTAAGATGCGTGATGTTGACGCTACAGGGCCAAGCGTGCAGCCATCTGTTGCTGCAGGTAGTGGAAGAGACTCTTCATCTGTGCGTAACCCGCAAGCTCCGGTTACACCGTCTGGTAGTACAGACGTGCCTGCATCGCAGGTTCCAAATGCGACCAAGACACCATTGAAAATGTCTGATGTGGCTCCGGTGATGCGCCGTACGAATGTGAGAGATAAACGTTGACAGATGGAAGTATATGCACAGATTGGGGATAAGTTGCGCCGTATGGCTGTCAGCCGTCTGATTATCGGGAAAGAAGAAATGCATCAGTGTGTTGTGGAGATTCGCGGTGGCGTGGTTGAACGTTACTATTCATTTACGGCAGAACAGCCTTTTACAGAGTGGTTGGGCGGCGTCATGACATTAGGCCATGACGCCGGCGGGAATCTTGTCGTGATCGGTTTTGAGGATAGTAATGTTATGTATTGGTAGTGTTTATTCGACGACAAGTTTTATTGTGTCTACGCCCAATCTCATTTCAAGCCATCGGCTGATTTTATTTCGTTCATCGTGTGAAAAGTTTTTTTGCTTATCTGTCCCCACAACGGCCATTACATATTTCTTTATAGCTGTTGTGTCTGCTGCGGCTTCCGTTGCAATCGAAAGACTAACATTGACGGCTTGCGGAAATAATGTTTTCATTTCTTTTGCTATCTCAGGAGCCATGCTTTCATACTTTGTGTATTCGTTAAGTATATTCTGCATGTGTGCGTTTTTAGCAGATTCTTCATGTAGCATTGCCGCATAGTTGTCTGATGATGAACGTAATGAAGCCAGTTTATCACTGAGCATCATCACCGAGTCTGATTCAGTTCCTTGTATCACTTGCAGTCGATAACGCCCGAGTTTGTAGTCGCTCATGGCATTTCCCGCATCGGTTATGACACTGTCTGACAGCTCTTTACCAACAGCAATGACACGCAGTGTAAGACTGTCTTTGTTTATGTCGTATGATATTATGCGCGTGCCTGTGTTTTCGAGTCTGTCGTTTATGAATCTGTTCACGTTATTCTTGAAGAAACTTTCTTTCACAATATCGTATGTCATGAAAGTGGCAGGAACCATTGTGACTATTACGGCAATGATTATATAACGGCGCACTTTGATGTATCGTTCGTTGTCAACAAATCGTTTCTGTTTGAATTTCATCATGCGTACACCGAGATATGTGGCCAGACTGATGAATACGGTATTGATGAAAAACAGATAAAATGCTCCTAGAAAATACAGAATGTTGCCTGTGGCAATGCCAAAGCCGGCGGTACAGAGAGGAGGCATGAGGGCAGTGGCTATTGCTACTCCTGGCAGTACGTTGCCTTTGCCTTTTGTGGCCAGTGCCACTATACCTGCCGCACCGCCGAAAAGTGCAATCAGAACGTCGTAAAGGGTAGGGGATGTACGTGCCAGCAACTCTGACTGTGCTTCGTCTAATGGGGTAAGTAGAAAATAAATGGTGGCAGTCGTTACGCTTATCACAGTTGCAACAATGTAATTTTTAACCGAACGTTTCAGAAGTTCAAAGTCGTTTATTCCTACCGCAAGCCCCATACCTATTATCGGTCCCATGAGTGGAGATATAAGCATTGCACCTATTATTACAGCTGTTGAGTTGACGTTAAGGCCGAGTGAGGCTATGAATATTGCAAAAACGAGTACCCATAACGTAGCTCCGTGAAATGATACTCCGTCACTGATGCTGCGTATGGTTTCTTCTTCGTTTTCTTTGTCGGGCATTGCGTTGAAGTATTTCTTCAGTATGCTCATTGCAGCTGATGCCGCGTCGGTAAATAATTCTTTTATTGAGTTTTGTTCTTTCATGTAATAACGTTTTTTATGACATCTTGTCAAAAAGTCATGTATATAATTATATTTTTCTACAAAGATAAGTGTTTTTCTCATATATTTGTAATTCAAGACTATATATTTTGCTGTTATTGAATGAAAAAGCTTACGGTCGTTGTGCTGTCGTATAAAGTCTTGGTTAAGAATATATTAAGTTTGTCGTAATAGAATGATAATCAGTATGTTGTGAAAGGTAAGCTCTTGTTTTGTAATATATGGCCTTTTAGACGCTCAGGGATAAGATTTTATAATGTAAGAGTTTATCTCTTTTATGTGAGGTGAAGGATTATGCCGTTCGGTCATTGTGGCAACGGTCTGTATTTTATGTCATTCGTCTGTGTTTTTTGTTATTTTGCTTCTGATTTCAAAAAATAATACTTATCTTTGTAGAAAATAAAATGCACTTGGGAAATTGAAAGTAGACTTTCTTCCCCGTTTATGAGCATTATTTTTGTATGATAACATCATGTTACCTTAGAATAGAGAAGAACTGTTTAACGATTACTGACTTAAAAATATGAACAAATCAATGAGCATCGCTGAGCTGAGACTCAAAAGCGAGGAAATCAGGAAACGTTTATTGGAGGTGGTCTATAAGGCTAAGGCAGGACACATCGGTGGCGACTTGTCGTCGCTCAATGTTCTTACTGCATTGTATATGCGCGTTATGAATGTTGACCCTGCCAATCCGAAAATGGAAGGGCGTGACCGCTTTATCATGAGTAAGGGACATTGCGTGGAAGCTCTTTACTGTGTGCTTGAGGCAAAAGGTTTCATCACAAAGGAGCTGGTGGACACTTATGGCGAGTACGGTTCGGTTTTGGCTGGACATCCGACAATTGAAGTTCCGGGCATAGAGTTTAACAGCGGAGCCCTCGGCCACGGACTTTCGATAGGAGTAGGATGTGCCATAGCTGCAAAGATGGACGGTAAGAACTATCGCACATACGTGCTGATGGGTGACGGAGAGCAGGGTGAAGGCTCTATTTATGAGGCTGCGATGGCCGGAAGTAATTATAAGTTAGATAATCTTGTGGCGATGATTGACCGCAACGGTTTGCAGATAAGCGACACAACGGAGAACGTTATGAAGCTTGAGTCGATAGATGAACGTTGGAAAGCTTTTGGTTGGGATGTGCATGACGTTGACGGCAACGATATCGAAGCCATAGTAAATTGTCTTGAAAACATCGACTACAACAACGGGAAACCCCACATGGTGATTCTGCATACGACAAAAGGCTTCCATGTATCTTACATGGAAAATGTGCTGAAATGGCATCATGGTGTTCCTACAGAAGAGGAATACCGGCAGGCCGTTGATGAAATAACGAAGAGAATAGAGGAGTTGAGAAGTAAATAAAACAAAGGACAGAAAGATGGAAACAAAGACTATCGCTTGCCGTAAAAGTTTTACTGACACATTGCTTGAACTTGGCAAGAAAGACAAAAATATAGTAGCCGTAACGACTGATGCACGCGGCTCGGTGACACTTACAGACTTTGCCAAACAACTGCCAGAGCAGTTTGTTGAGTGCGGTATTGCAGAACAGGATGCTGTCGGCATAGCTGCAGGACTGGCATCTTGCGGAAAAAAAGTGTTTGTCTGCGGTCCTGCATGTTTCTATGTTGCACGCAGTCTTGAGCAGGTAAAGGTAGACGTGGCTTACTCCAATCAACCGGTCAAGATTTTGGGTGTAAGCGGCGGTGTGGCTTATGGAGCGCTTGGAGCGACTCATCACAGTCTGCACGATATAGCTGTGTTGCGCACATTTCCGGGCATGCAGATTGTTCTTCCGTGCGATGCACGCCAGACACGTAAATTGGTGGAACAGCTTATCAATTATCCGCACCCTGTATATGTGCGTGTGGGACGTAATGCTGTGCCGGATGTTTACGAGAATGACGATTTTGAATTTCAGATAGGTAAGTCTGTCACGCTGCAAGACGGGCACGACCTTACCATTATCGCTACCGGTGAAACCGTATTTCATGCTTTGCTTGCCGGCAGACGACTTGCGGCTGAAGGTATAAGCACACGTGTCATAGATATGCACACACTGAAGCCTGCCGATACTGACGCTATTGTAAAAGCCGCACAAGAAACAGGCCGCATCATTACTGTTGAGGAACACAGCATGTATGGCGGACTGGGCGGCATCGTAGCTGAGACCGTGGCTCAGCAATGCCCTGTACCCATGCGTATACTCGGCATACCGGATGAGAATGCTGTACACGGTAAACCTTTGGAGATATTCCATCATTACAAACTTGATGCTGACGGCATATACGAGACGGCAAAAAGCTTCGTGAAATGAATTATATAATATCCATCGATCAAAGTACATCGGCCACAAAGGCCGTACTGTTTAATGAGAAGTGTCAGCTTGTATGCCGTAAGAACGTGGCACACAAGCAGTATTATCCGAAACCCGGGTGGGTTGAGCATGACGCCGAGGAGATATACCGCAATGCGGTTGAGGCTGTAAGAGAAGTAGTTGAGGCTACCAGGGGTGATGGTGTGACATATTCGTTGGCCATAACCAACCAGCGTGAAACAGTTGTCGTATGGAATCGAAATACCGGTAAACCTGTGTATAATGCCGTTGTATGGCAGTGTCAGCGTGGAGCCGAGATTTGTGATGACTTAAGACAGCGTGGCTATACGGATATGATACGTGAACGCAGCGGACTGATTATTGATCCGTATTTCGCTGCAAGTGGAGTGAAATGGATATTGGACAATGTTGACGGGGCACGTAGTGCGGCCGAGGCCGGTGAACTGTTGATGGGTACTATTGACACATGGCTTGTATGGAAACTGACCGGCGGGAAACGGCATGTTACAGATTATACTAATGCTTCTCGTACATTGCTCTTTAATATACATACACTTAATTGGGATGATGATCTGCTGAGACTGTTTACCATACCGCACAGTATGATGGCTGAGCCTGTACCTTGTGATTCGGTATTTGGTGAGACTACGGTTGAAGGACTGTTTGATGAGCCGATTACGATAGCCGGAGTGCTGGGTGATTCTCATGGAGCATTGGCCGGCCAGATGTGTTTTGAAGCCGGTATGGGAAAGGCAACTTACGGTACGGGGTCTTCTGTGATGGTTAATATCGGTGAAACTCCGATGACAGCTCCCGATGGTCTTGTAACTTCTGTAGGTTTTGCGGCCAAGGGTAAAGTGTTTTACGCTTTTGAGGGTAATATTCATTGCACTGGTGCCACAATACAATGGATGGCAGACAAGTTGCACTTGATAAGCAGTCCTGCCGAAATAGAGCAACTAGCTACTTCTGTTCACGACAATGGTGGAGTTTATCTTGTTCCGGCGTTTGCCGGTCTTGGTGCCCCTTGGTGGAATCCTCAGGCCAAAGCCATGATATGCGGAATGACGCTGGCCACGGAGAAAGGTCATGTATGTCGTGCTGCTCTTGAGGCTATTGCCTATCAGATAAAAGATCTTGTAGACTTGATGACCAATCATGCAGGGATAGTTCTGAAAGAACTTCGTGTGGATGGTGGTCCTACGAAAAATCATTTCTTAATGCAGTTTCAGGCCGATATGCTCAACGCCTGTATAAATCGTTCGGATGTAGAAGAGGCTTCGGCTATGGGTGCAATGGTGATGAATGGACTTGCCCGCAATGTATGGGCAGATTTTGATGAAGTCGCGTCACTACGGACTTCTGATAATCGTATTGTTTCTGCAATGAGCGAAAAAGAGCGTAACCGTCTTTACTCAGGTTGGCATGAGGCTGTCAATAAAGTAAATGTAAGGTAATGCAGGAATGAGTCATGATATGTGTTTATGTCAACAGCTGCGGGCATTGTGCAGTTGTTGACATATTCAAAAAAGAAAGGCTGCGAAAGTAGCGATAAAAAAGACTACTAAACAATTAAAAATACAAGAACCTATGAAGAAACAAGCGCAAGCAGGAAAAGAAACTTTTGGTTTGATAATCGGAACACGTGCGTATTTCAATTCGGAACTTGCCGTAGATGTACGGAAGACTTTGCTTGAAGAACTGGAAAAAGCCGGGTATGGTTATGTTATTTTAGATGAGTGTGATACTCCCACAGGCGGCTCAATGGAAACAGTGGAGGACGGTAAGAAATGTGCTGCACTTTTCCGTGCCAATCGGGATGAGATAGACGGTATCATTGTATCGCTGCCTAATTTTGGTTTTGAGGTTGGCATCATTAATGCCATCAGCCGTGCTGAGTTGCATGTTCCTGTGTTGGTGCAGGCATGTGACGATCAGAACGATAAGGTTGATCTTGACAGCCGTCGTGATGCTTTTTGTGGTAAGATTTCAGTGTGCAACAACTTGTACCAGTGTGGTATTCCGTTTACAGATACTACGTATCACACATATTCAATACACAGCGACTTGCTGATGAAAGACATCAATGAGTTTGCTGCAATCTGCCGTGTAGTACGTAAGTTGACTCATGCACGTATCGGTCAGATTGGTACTCGTCCGTTAGGTTTCAACACTTGCCGTTACAGCGAGAAATTGCTTCAGGCAAGCGGCATAACAGTTGTTCCTGTCGATATGAGCGAAATAATATTCAATGCACGTCGTATAGATAATGATGCAGCTGCGTTGAAAGCAAAAATGGAAGAAATAAGCCATTATGCCAAAGTTCCGGAGGCTTATCAGGAGAAACTTGCATTGCAGGCTAAATTCGGACTGGCTGTTGAGGAATGGATAAAAGCCAACGAAGTAGATGCTGCGGCAATACAGTGTTGGGATTCATTGGAGCAGAATTATGGTTGTGCGGCTTGTGTGACAATGAGTATGTTGGGTGAGAAACTTATTCCTTGTGCCTGCGAAACAGATGTTGCAGGAGCTGTTTCGATGTATGCCCTCAGCCTAGCCGCTGGACGTCCGGCTGCACTTCTTGATTGGAACAATAATTTTGCCGATGACCGTAATAAGTGTGTTTGCACACATTGTGGCAATTTCCCGAAGAGTTTTGTCTGCAACGACCTTAAGCTTGGACCACTTGGTGTTCTCGGTCGCACATTAGGCAAGGTGAATACTTTCGGTGCTGTTTATGGTAAATGTACCGAAGGTGAATTTACGTATTTCCGTATTTCGACGGATGATACGCTTGGATGTATAAAGAGTTATCTTGGCAAGGGCGATATGACTAATGATCCTTATGGCATGGACGGATGTATAGCTGTTACACATGTTGACAATTTACAGGGGCTTATGAAATTTATCTGTAAGAATGGGTTTGAACATCATGTTGCAATGGTGCGTACAGATGTAGTAGACATTCTGCGTGAAGCTGTTGATAATTATCTTGGCTGGGATTTATATGTGCATGAATAAGTATCTGTAGGTTGCAGCTGAATATTTTATTATTAAGGTGAAATCGGGGTATGCATGATGGGTGCATACTCCGATTTGTTTTGTAACATGAATTTCTTTGCCGTTGTTTTACTGATTTCAGATATTTTATCTATTTTTGCAGGAGCAAATCATTTTTTCTTGTGACGCAGTGGTTGTTGTGACAGTATTGTCTCGCGGGACTGCAGGTACTTATTCATCATGGAATAAAGTGGAATTTATGACAAAAGTGATAAAAATACGCAAGGGGCTTGACATCCCTTTGAAAGGTAAAGCTGACAAGGTAAAGACGGCGGTCGGACAAATTGATGAAATTGGTTTGTCGCCGGATTCTTTTCCGGGATTAACTCCAAAGGTTGTTGTGAAGGAAGGCGATCGTGTGAAAGCTGGTGATGCCTTGTTCGTTAACAAGAGATGCCCGTCTGTAAGTTTTGCTTCTCCTGTTAGTGGTACTGTCGTTTCAGTGTTACGTGGAGAACGCCGTAAAGTTTTGAATGTTGTGGTTAAGGCTGACTCTTCACCAGAATATGCTGATTTTGGCGTTAAAGATATCGAGACCATGAACGGTCGTGATGTCATTGAAAAACTATTGTCCGGCGGGCTTTTCGGTTATATTAATCAGTTACCGTATGCAGTCTCGACAACTCCGGAAGTATTGCCCAAAGCCATATTTGTAAGTGCGTTGAGGGATAAACCGTTGGCTGCAGATTTTGAGTATGAATTGTTGGGCAATGAATATGACTTTCATACAGGATTGACAGCATTGTCGAAGATTGCTAAAACATATCTCGGAATCGGTCGTGGTCAGAGTGCGGAGAGTTTGCGCCGGGCCAAAGATGTTGAAGTGAATATTTTTGATGGTCCTTGTCCTGCTGGCAATGTTGGAGTTCAGGTGAATCATATAGACCCTGTAAATAAAGGTGAAGTAGTATGGACCGTTGACCCTACTGCCGTTATATTTTTTGGTAGATTATTTAATAAGGGTAAGGTTGATTTACGCAGAACTATAGCTGTTGTTGGCAGTGAAGTAAAGAAGCCGTCTTATGCAGATGTGCTTGTCGGGCAAAAGATAAATTCTATATTACAGGGCAATATATCAGACGGAAACGTCAGGATAATTAATGGGAATGTGCTTACTGGAAAGAAATGTTCAACGGATGATTTTCTTGATGCACATGCTTCAGAATTAACCGTTATCCCTGAAGGAGACAATGCAGACGAGCTGTTGGGATGGATTATGCCACGGTTCAGACAGTTTTCTACAAACCACAGTTATTTCAGCTGGTTATCAGGGAAAAAGGATTATGTTCTTGACGCGCGAGTGAAAGGTGGTGAACGCCGCATGATAATGAGCGGAGAATATGATAAGGTAATGCCGATGGATATTTATCCTGAATATCTAGTCAAAGCTATAATTGCCGGTGACATAGATAAAATGGAAGCTTTGGGTATTTATGAAGTGTCACCAGAAGATTTTGCATTGCCGGAGTTTGTGGATTCTTCAAAATTGGAACTTCAGTCTATTATCCGTAGAGGCTTGGATATGTTGCGCAAGGAAAACGGATGAATTATTTAAACTAAAAGTTATGTTGAAAAAGTATCTTGACAAAATACGGCCTGTGTTTGAGGAAAACGGCAAGCTGCATTGTTTCCGTAGTGTGTTCGAAGGATTTGACAGTTTTTTGTATGTACCGAATACAACATCTAAAAGCGGAGTGAACATTCATGATTCTATTGATTCAAAACGCATAATGAGTATTGTTGTCATAGCTTTGCTTCCGGCGTTGTTTTTTGGTATGTACAATATTGGATGGCAGAACTATGCTGCGGCAGGAAATTTGGCTGAGGCTTCTTTTTTTGAAATATTTGCTTATGGCTTTCTTGCAGTATTGCCTAAATTATTGGTCAGCTATATTGTGGGTTTGGGAATAGAGTTCGCCTGGGCTCAGATGAAAGGAGAAGAAATACAAGAGGGATATCTTGTTAGCGGAATCCTGATACCATTGATTGTTCCTGTAAACTGTCCATTGTGGATTCTTGCGTTGGCTGTTGCCTTTTCTGTAATATTTGTGAAAGAAATATTCGGTGGTACGGGTATGAACATCTTTAATGTGGCTATATCTGCCCGTGCTTTCATGTTTTTTTCTTATCCGACGGAGATGAGTGGTGACAGCGTATGGGTGGCAAGAGATTCTATATTCGGCTTGGGAAACACTCTGCCTGATTCTTTCACGCAGGCTACACCTCTGGCTCTTGTAAGCAAGACAGCTGATGCCGGATGCAGTCTTTCTGATATGGTGTTAGGCTTTATTCCTGGCTCAATAGGAGAAACAAGTGTTGTTGCCATAGGTATAGGTGCGTTGATATTACTCGTGACTGGTATCGCAAGCTGGAAAACAATGTTGAGCGTATTTGTAGGTGGAGCTTTAACTGCATTTATGTTTAGTTATACAGGTAGTACTTCAATTC